>JAVBPD010000049.1:0-4695 GCA_031549885.1 Clostridiaceae bacterium | reverse complement strand
TTTATATATTTCTTTGTTTTGTGATATATAAAAATTATATATAAATCTACATACACCAATAGTCATTTTTATTGCTTTTTCTTGCTTGTTGCTAGGATTAATTTCTGTTTTGTATGCTCTATACATTTTTTTATTTCACTTTCATATTTCTATATTTTAAATACTTTATATTATATTTGAATATGTTTAACTATATTTTTATGAATTATTTATAAGCTCCTACAATTGAATAGTGCCTTTATATTATAACATAAAAAAACTTATTTAAAAGCAACTATGTATTATTACTAATATAAAATATTATATTATATTATATTATATTATATAGTTAAATGGTTGACCTGTTTTAATTATTTTAAACTACTTAAAACAATTTTTTTAAAATTTATATTGTATTAATGGAACCATTTATTATTGTAAGAAGGCTTGCTAAGAAGTACAATTGTATGTATATACCGTTTGATAAATTGCAAGAACTTGGCTGAATGCTTGGATATAAATTAGACTTAGGGGGAATAACTTTGAACGAACATGTCATTAGTATAGATTGTGGAAGTCAGAGCTTTAGAGCTATGATATTTAATGAATTAGGTGAATGTTTATTTTTTTCTAAAAAAGAGTTTCAACCATATTTTTCTTTAAAGCCTGAATATGCTGAACAAAATGCAGAATTTTATTGGGAAGTTATTTGTGAAATATTAAAGGATTTAAAAGAGAAAAGTGGGGAAATATGGAATAATGTATTAGGAGTTTCTATTGCAGTAATGAGAGATACTGTAGTTGCGCTTGATAAAGAATGCAATCCTGTTAGGCCAGTTTTTGTATGGCCAGATCAGAGAATGGCAAAATGCGACAATAAAATCCCTACTATTGAAAATGCAGCATTTAAAACCATAGGTATGAAATACGCCATAGAAACATCTAGAAGAAAAAGTAAAGCAAATTGGATGATTGAAAGCGAACAAGAGCTTTGGCAAAAAGTAGATAAATTTTGTGTTATTTCTACTTACTTTAATTTTAAATTTACAGGTAAATACATTGATTCAGTTGCTTCTCAGATAGGTCACATTCCATTTGATTATAAAAATTTAAATTGGCCTAAAAATTTTATGTGGTTTAGATGGAATATGTGGGGTGTAAAAAAAAGCATGCTCTGCGACTTAAAGGAATGTGGGGAAATCCTTGGACATGTAACAAAAGAAGCTTCAATTGAAACTGGACTTAGAGAAGGCTTACCTGTTATAGCAGGAGGATCAGATAAGGCTTGCGAGACCCTTGGAGTAGGTGCATTTGAAGAAAATTTTGCAAGTTTAAGCTTTGGTACTCAATCTACCATTCAAATTACATCACCTAATTATATAGAGCCAATTTCGTTTATGCCTTCGTATCCATCTATGTTAAAGGGATATTATAATCCTGAAATAGGACTTTGGAGAGGATACTGGATGATAAATTGGTATAAAAATGAATTTGGACATTTTGATGTTGAAGAAGCAAATAGATTAGGAATTACAGCTGAAGAGGTTTTAGATAAGGGGCTTTCTAAAATACCCCCAGGATGTGCAGGTTTAATGCTTCAACCATATTGGGGACCTGGCTTAAAAACTCCTATGGCTAAAGGTTCAATAATTGGTTTTGGAGATGTACATACAAGATATCATATTTATAGAGCTATAATTGAAGGAATAAATTTTGCACTCATGGAAGGACTTCAAAAGATAGAAAATAAAACAGGGGTTAAAGTGATTAGAATAGGAGTATCTGGTGGAGGAGCAAAATCTGATGAAGTATGCCAAATAACATCAAATATGTTTGGAGCTGAAGTAGTCAGAGAGAGGACAGTGGAAACATCAGGTCTTGGAGTTGCAATAAACTCATTTGTTGGCTTGGGGGTTTATAAAGATTATAAAGTAGCTGTGAAAAATATGGTAAAATATGAGAAAATATATATGCCTGATTATGATCAATCAAGACTTTATGAGGAATTATTTAATAAAGTATATAAAAATATTTATCCAAGTTTAAGTAAATTATATAGAGAAATTCAAAATATCACAAAATATCCAGTGATTTATGAATAAGATTTTGATATAATAAAATACGGAGGTGATGCTAATGGGATCTTTAGAAATAATTAAAGATACTACCTTAACTTATGAGCAAAAAGTTGCGTGTTTAGCAAAAGAAGCAGAAAATAGTTTAAATGTATTAAAAATTTCTGATAAAGTACAAGAATTAAGGGATATAGGAGCAATTTGTGACTTATACGAGGGCAATGCACCATATAGACCTAGATATATATTACCTGATTATGATCTATTCATGAAAAAGGGAAGTGATTTTTTAAGATTAGATCCACCTAATGATATTTGGGAAGCTGTAAATAACCTTCTTATATTTTATAAACATGTTCCATCAGTGACAACAATGCCAGTATATATAGGCAATTTAGATTATTTATTAGAACCGTTTATTAAAGATGAAAAGGAAGCAAGAAAAGCAATAAAGTTTTTGCTAATACATTTAGATAGAACTATTACAGATTCCTTTTGTCATGGAAATATTGGGCCAAAAGTTACAAGAGCAGGCGAAATAATACTTGAATTAGAGAAGACTCTTAATAATGCAGTTCCAAATTTAACATTAAAATGTGGAAAAGAAACATCAGATGAATTTTTTATTAAAGGGATAGAAACTGCGTTAAAAGTAGCAAAGCCAAGCTTTGCAAGCGATGAAATGTTTGTAAAAGATTTAGGAAAAAATTATGGAATTGCAAGCTGTTATAATGGGCTTAATATAGGTGGGGGAGCTTTTACTCTAGTTAGAATGGTTCTTTCAAAATTAGCCATAAAAACTGATAATATAGATGATTTTCTTAATTGTATTCTTAAAGAAGCGGTTAATTTAATGGCTGATTACATGGATGAAAGAATAAGGTTTATCGTAGAAGAAAGCAATTTTTTTGAAACAAATTTTCTTGTTAAAGAAGGTTTTATAAATAGAGATAAATTCACAGGAATGTTTGGTATAGTTGGTCTTGCTGAATGTGTCAATGCCCTTTTAGATGCAAAAAATTTAGAGGATAAATTTGGTCACAGTAAAACAGCTGATAACCTTGGATTAAAAATAATTGAAAAAATAAATGAAGTTCTTAATACAAGAAATAACCCTTATTGTGTAGTTTCAAATGGTAAATTTTTAATGCATGCTCAAGTTGGTATAAGCGATGATTTAGGCATAAGTCCTGGATGTAGAATACCAATTGGAGAAGAGCCAGATTTAAAAGACCATATTGTGCAAACAGGAATGTTCCATCCATATTTTCCAAGTGGAATAGGAGATATTTTCCCATTTGATGAAACTACTTCTAGAAATCCAGAATACATCTTAGACATAATAAAAGGTGCATTTAAAAGCAATATGAGATATTTTTCTATTTATGAAAATAATGCTGATGTTGTTAGGATTACTGGATATCTTGTTAAAAGAAGCGATATGGAGAAATTAAAAAAAGGTGATCAAGTGCTACACGATACAGTTGTGCTTGGACTTGGCGCTTGTGAATCTGGTAAGATGTTAGAAAGAAAAGTGAGAAATGATAAAGGGTAAAATAAATAAACTTATACCATTTAGTTGTGTAGATGGTCCAGGAAATAGATTTGCTATATTTTTGCAAGGGTGTAATTTTAACTGTTTATATTGCCATAATCCTGAAACAATAAATTGTTGTATAAATTGTGGAGATTGTGTTTTAGCATGTAAATTTTCAGCATTAAATTTAAATGCCGATAAAATTACTTGGGTTAAAGAAAATTGTACAGGTTGTGATGAATGCATAAAAACTTGCAAATATGATTCATCCCCTAAAATATTAGATCTATATCCTTATGAAGTGATGGATGAAGTTAAAAAGTATATCCAATTTATACGTGGAATAACTGTATCAGGTGGAGAATGTACTTTGCAACATGAATTTTTAATAGAAGTATTTGGTTTATGTAAAAAAGAGGGACTTTCATGTTTTATAGATACAAATGGTAGTATACCACTTTGGGAGCATGAGAAATTAATGAATTTAACTGATGGTGTAATGCTTGATATAAAGGCATTTTCAAATTACGATCACTTAAGTATTACTTCTTGTGAAAATAAAATAGTGTTACAAAATTTAGAATATTTAATGCAAGTAAAAAAATTATATGAAGTAAGAACAGTAATAGTTGAAGATTTGTTTGATTGCATAGGTACAGTAGAAAGCGTGTCGAAAATTTTATCAAATAGCCAAGTTATATATAAATTAATAAAATATAGACCATTTGGAGTTAGAAGTAAGTTTAGTGAAAAGTGGAATAAAAAAACATCTTCAGAATTTATGTTTAAATTAGAATCTATTGCGAAAAAAAATGGCATTAATAAAGTGGTTATTGTTTAAAGTTCTCTTTTTAAAGAGAACTTTTTTTGAATATTAATTTAAAGATAAAGTCAAAATAATAAAGAAGAATTTAATAAAAATTCCATTATATTCTGATATATTCATAGAAAAAGTGATTATATCAACATATACACAGCCAAGTGTATCACTATAAGGAAAGAGGAGAAAAAGGAAGAAAAGATCAAAGAAGTAGATAAAATGCTGTAAAAATGAGAAAAATAAAAGGAACAGAAAGAAAAAAAGCTGATAATATAATAAATGTC
>JAVBPD010000041.1:0-26547 GCA_031549885.1 Clostridiaceae bacterium | reverse complement strand
ATAAAAATTGTATATGAATCTACACACCCCAATAGTCATATTGATTATTTTTTCTTGTTTTTTGCTAGGATCAATTTCTGTTTTGTATGCTCTATACATTTTTTTATTTCACTTCCATATTTTTATACTTTATATTATATTTGAATATATTTAACTATATTTTTATGAATTATTCATAAGCTCCATACCAACAATATAATTAATGATTATACTAAACACAAAATTGAAATTCAATTAAAATAGGAAAATGCTTTATCTATTCAAATCATTTTTATTCTATGTTATAATTGACATAGTTTTATATTTTATTTACTTTATGTAGAAAGGCTGTAGATAAATGATGAATCCAATTTTAATTTTAGATTTTGGAGGTCAATATAATCAATTAATTGCAAAACAAATACGAAATTTAGGATTTTATTGTGAACTTGTACCTTATTCAATATCAATTTTAGATATTGCAGCTAAAAATCCAAAAGGCATTATTTTCACAGGAGGACCAAATAGCGTATATAGCAAGGACTCTCCAAATATTGATAAGGAAATTTTTAATTTAAATATTCCAATTTTAGGAATATGTTATGGTGCTCAATTAATATGCCATACATTAGGCTCTATAGTTGAAAAATCTCAAACACCAGAATACGGTACATCCAGTATTGAATTAAATTCTGATTCTATTCTTTTCAAAAAAATAAAGAAAAAAAACTCCTGTCTTATGAGTCACACAGATTCCATAAAAACCATTCCTGAAGGTTTTAAAAAAATAGCGTCTACTTCCACTTGCGAATTTGCAGCTATAGGAAATGATGACAAGAAAATTTATGGTGTTCAATTTCACCCAGAAGTTGAGCTCACCCCTTTTGGTCAAAATATGTTAATGAATTTCATAAAAGACATTTGCAACATCTCTCCAAATTGGAATCCTGATGATTTTGTAAAGTCTAAAATATCTGAAATCAAAGAAATTGCTAAAGATAAAAAAGTTATATGCGCTCTTTCTGGTGGAGTTGATTCATCTGTAGCAGCAACTTTAGTCCATAAAGCTATAGGTGACAATTTAATATGTATTTTTGTAGATCATGGCCTTCTTAGAAAAGGTGAAGGAGACGCTGTAGAGGAAACATTTAAAAATAAATTTAACATGAATCTTATTAGGATAAATGCAGAGGATAGGTTTTTATCAAAGCTTAAAGGTGTTACAGATCCTGAAAAAAAGAGAAAGATCATAGGCGAAGAATTTATAAGGATATTTGAGGAAGAGGCTTTAAAATTAGGCGATATTTCATTTTTAGTTCAAGGAACTATTTATGCTGATGTAATCGAAAGTGGTACAAAAACATCTGCTACAATAAAGAGCCATCACAATGTTGGAGGGCTTCCTGAAAAAATGAATTTAAAGCTAATTGAGCCTTTGAGAGAACTATTTAAAGATGAAGTTAGACAAGTAGGATTAAAGCTATCTTTACCAAAAGAGTTGGTTTTTAGACAGCCTTTCCCTGGCCCTGGTATGGCAATAAGAGTACTTGGCGAAGTTACTAAAGAAAAACTTCATATAACAAGAGAAGCTGATGCTATTTTTAGAGAGGAAATTGCAAAATCAAATTTAGATAAAGAGATTTGGCAATACTTTGCTTGTCTTCCAAATATACGATCTGTAGGTGTAATGGGTGATGAAAGAACTTATTGTCATACAATTGCTTTAAGAGCAGTTTATTCTTCAGATGGCATGACATCTGAGTGGGCAAAAATACCCTATGATGTTCTTGAAAACATATCTAAAAGGATTGTCAATGAAGTGAAAAGCGTAAATAGAATTGTTTATGACATTACAAGTAAACCACCTGCTACTATTGAGTGGGAATAATAAATTAAGGAGATTTGACATGGAACTTTTGAAAAAAAAGATCTTAACAGAGGGTTATTGCATTGGTGATAGCATTTTAAAAGTAGATGATTTTATAAATGCTCAAGTGGATATTAGCCTTATGAATGAAATAGGTAAAGAGTTTAAAAAAAGATTTCAAAACGAAAATATAACAAAAATTTTCACCGCAGAAGCATCTGGAATTGCAATTGCTGCAATTACTGCTCAATACTTTAATTGCCCTATAGTAGTAGCAAAAAAGTATGATAGCATAAACATGGGCACAGACAATTATGAAGAACCAGTGTATTCATTTACCAAAAAAAGAGAATATATAATGAGAGTGAGCAAAAAACATTTAAAAAAAGGTGAAAATATTTTAATCATTGATGACTTCCTTGCAAATGGCTTAGCTTCAATTGGACTAGTAAATATAGTTTCAAAATCCGGAGCTAATTTAGTTGGCATCGGTATAGTAATCGAAAAATCATTTCAAGAAGGAAGAAAATTACTAGAAGATAAAAATATTAGAGTTGAATCATTAGTTAGAATAAGCAGCATAAAATCAGGCAATATTGAATTTTTAGAATAAAATCTAAAATAAAAACTCACTTAAAACTTAAATGTCTTAGGCGAGTTTAAATTAATTTAAGATTTAGAATATTGAAGCAAAATTAATTCATCATAAACTCCACAATTATCAAGGTGGAGTTTTGTTTTATTAATATTGTCTTTAAATAACTCAATTCCTTCTCCAAGAACTATAGGAACAATGGTAATGTGAAATTCATCAATTAAACCTTCACTTATTAGATTTTGTGCAAACTCAGCACCTCCAACAACCCAAATATCCTTTCCATTTTCAGATTTTAAGTGTCTAATAAATTCAATAGTGTTATCATTAATAAACTCAACTTGTTTATTTTCAATTAAATGCTTTTTAGTTGCCACATAGCATTTAATTTCATTTAATCCCCATTCTTCTAAAGCAATCTGTGAATAGATCTTCTCATATGTCTTTCTACCCATAATAGCTGTATCTACCTGATTTAAAAACTTTTCATTTACTAAATCAATATCTCTATTTTCGTAATATGATATCCAGTTAATATTGCCTTTTTTATCTGCAATAAATCCATCTAAACTCATAGCCATGCAAAGAATTATATTTCTACTCATAAATAAAATACTCCTCTTTCTTTTGTTTATAAAAATAATCATAAATTTAAAATTAGGAAATATAAAGATAAATTTCCTATTTAAGCAAATTTATAACTTAACACTGCTATTTATAGTTTCAATAATATTTTTAACTGCAAATTTAACATATTTAGGATGCGTAGCAATATTTAACCTGATAAATCCTTCATATAATGGGCTAAACCATTCCCCAAAATCAACTGCAATATTGCATTTATCTTGAATAAATTCTTTTACATCTTTTTTGTCTATATAGTTTCTTAAATCAATCCACAACAAATATGTACCCTCTAAAGGAGATAATACTGCTTTAGGAATATATTTATCAAAGGATTTTTTCACATATTCATAATTATCCTCAATAACTTTAATTAAGGCCATTAACCAGCTTTCACCACCAGTATAAGCTGCTTCTGTAGCAATTGTCCCCATTAAATTAATTCCTGTTTGACAAATATTTAAAACATACTCATCATATATCTTCCTCAATTTAGGATTTTCAATTACCATCTGGGATGCACTTAACCCTGCTAAGTTAAATGTTTTTGACGCTGATGTTATTGTTATTAAATTATTAGCATAATAACCATTTTTAACAATTCCAGATGGTATGTGTTTATATCCATTTAAAACTATATCCTGGTGAATTTCATCAGATATTATGAGAACTTCATTGTCTTTGCATATTTTAAACAGTTTATCCAATTCATCTTCACTCCAAACTCTTCCAACAGGATTATGGGGAGAAGAATGAATAAACATTTTAACTTTATTTTCTTTAATTTCTCTTTCAAATCTTTCATAATCTACAAAATAATATCCATCATCATTTTCAAGCTCACACATAATGAGATTTCTATTTGTATCTTTAACAGCATCTTGAAAAGGATAATATACAGGAGCTAAAACAATAATGCTATCCTTAGGATCTGTAAATGCATTTACAAACCAATATATAGCTGGCACAACACCTGGGCATAACCTTATCCATTCTTTAGATATGCTGTAATTATGATGTTTTTCTTCCCAATTTATAAAGGATTCATAAAAAGAATCAGGTACCACGCTATATCCATATACTCCATGATCTATTCTCTTTTTTAATGCTCTTTTTACTGAGTCTGGAGATTTAAAGTCCATATCAGCAACCCACATAGGAATTAAATCATCTTTTCCAAACATCTCCTTTAAATTATCCCATTTAGCAGAATTTGTGCCCTTTCTCTCTATGAAATATTTTTCACAAAAATCCTCTTCTCCAATTTCTAAATTTTTAAATTTATATTTCTTATTTTGTGTCTTTGCAAACTCCCTTTTAACTATTATCTTAAACCCATTCATTTCATTTTCAACCTGGTTAAATACAAAAAGTAAATCATCTGCATAGTAACCTAAATGTCTCTTGCAAACATTAAAATTTATAAACACAATTGTAAGAGGCATTAGAACATATCCAGTCAGCATATCCCAAAGAGCATCTAAATTATTTCCATAAAAGTCTGGAAGGTTTAATTTATTTTTTATTTCCTCATGAAGTTTAAACTTAGTAGTCATAAATTTACCATCTAATATTATTTCTTTCAATTTTTGTCCCACCTATTTATTTTATTTCAGTAAACGTTTGGTAATGATCTTCTGTCTTGAAAATAAGCCCATCATTTGAAAATATTATTCTATCATCTCCTCTAAAACCTGACACATAGTTAATATCGCATTCATAATAAACCCTTCCCGATTTTTTAGGAAGCTTTCCTTCATAATTGTTAAATATATCTCCTCCTATGCTTTTTCCAGGTGCAACTTCTGCTAAATTTCCTTTGCTAGCTTCCCATCCAAGCTTTCTTGCCTGGGATTTGGTAATAAAATTATCAGGAAGCTTCCCATGAGATTTTATGTAATTTCCCACTTCATCATAGCTAATTAATGGCTTTGAAACATCATTTAAAGTATCATTTTCTTTTGATGTTATATTTCTTTCAACATTAGTTTCCACATTATTTACATAGGAATTATCAAAACTACATGAAAAAAAAGATAAACATATTAAAAAAATGAATATGGGTATGGCTAATTTAAAAAAACTATATTTTTCCTTCATTTTTTATCCTCACGAATTTTAAAAGTTGACATAAAACTTTTATAATAGTATATTAATCTAGATCGTTATGAAATTTATTTTATCATATAAAATTCGAATTAAATAGGTGATTTTATGAATTTAAAAAACTGCAATATATGTCCAAGGCAGTGCGAAAAAAACAGAGAAAATGATGAATTAGGATATTGCAATTCAAACTCTAAAATTAAAATATCAAAAGCAATGCTTCATCATTTTGAAGAACCCTTCATTTCTGGAAAATTTAACGATAAAAGAGGATCAGGTACAGTGTTTTTTTCAAACTGCCCTCTTAAATGCGTATATTGTCAAAACTTCAATATTAGTCATGAAGGTTTTGGGAAGGAAATTTCAGAAGAAACATTAGGCAAGATCTTTTTAAACCTTCAAAATGAAGGAGCTTATAATATAAACCTCGTAACTCCAACTCATTTTGCTCCTTTAATAATGGAATCAATTAAATATGCCAAATCTAATGGACTTCATTTACCTATAATTTACAATACAAGTGGATACGAAAAACCTGAAACTATTAACTTACTTAAAGGTTATATAGACATATATTTAACAGATATTAAATATTACCATGATAAATATTCCATTTTATATTCAAAAGCAAAGGACTACTTTAAATATGCCTCATCTTCTCTTTCAGAAATGTTTTCACAAACTGGCAAATTTTCATTTGATGAAAAAGGTATGATGAAAAAAGGAGTAGTAGTAAGGCATTTAATGCTTCCTGGCCTTCTCTTTGATTCAAAAAAAATTTTAGATTATTTATACAACACCTATAAAGATGATATATATATAAGCTTAATGAATCAATATGTACCTATGTATAAAGCTTTTGACTATCCTAACATCAATAAAAAATTAAACAATGATCATTACAATTCCTTAATTAATTATGCTTTAAATTTAGGAATTAAAAATGCACTAATACAAGAAGAAGGGGCTTCCGATAAATGCTATATTCCTGATTTTAATTTAGATGGAATCATTTAAAAAAAGCCATAGGTTTTTAGCCTATGGTTTATCTCTTTACGTATTTAGCTGCCTTTTCATCTATTATAACTATTACATCATGATGCAGCCCTAAAAAAGTAGATGGATTTTTAGTGGTAACTGCTTTTTCATTTAACAATTCACCTATTGCTTTTGCTTTATTTTCTCCACTTGCAAGAAGCAATATTTTTTTTGCTTTTAAAATAGAAGCCATCCCCATAGAAATTGCATATTTAGGCACATCATCTATGGAATCAAAAAATCTTGAATTGTCCTTTATAGTTTCATCCTTTAATTTTACCACAGAAGTATAAAGGCTTAATTTATCGTCTGGTTCATTAAAACCAACATGACCATTTCCTCCTATGCCAAGTACTTGAATATCAGCTCCTCCCAAAGAATCAATGATCTTTTCATATAAAATAGCTTCTTCTTCCATATCAACAGCATTGCCATTTGGAACATGGGTATTTTCTTTATTGATATTTACTTTATCAAATAAATTAAAATCCATAAAATATCTATAGCTTTGATCATGATCTTTTTCAAGGCCAACATATTCATCTAAGTTAACAGTTTTAACTTCACTAAAGTCAATGTTGCCATTTTCATATTTTTTTACTAAATTTTCATACATGCCAATTGGAGTGCTTCCAGTTGCAAGTCCTAATATTGCATTCTTTTTACAAGATAAAACCTTGCATATTTCCTCTGCAGCTTTCTCACTCATTTCATCATAATCTTTTACAATTATAGTATTTATCATTTTTTTCCACCTTTCTAGTATTAAATGTATATATTATTAAATTTTAATTTAGCATAAATTTTATTTATAGGAAAGCCCATTACGTTGTAATAACATCCTTCAATCTTTTTTATATATTTAGATGCATACCCTTGTATTCCATATGCGCCTGCTTTATCTATATATTCTGAAGTCATTAAATATTTTTCAATTTCATCTACAGACATCACATCAAAATATACATCTGTCTTTTCATAGAATTTATATTCATCCCCACTGTAATTTTTAACAATATAAACTCCAGTATATACTTCATGACACTTTCCTTGCAATGCGCTTAACATATTAAAAGCATCTATTATAGATTTAGGTTTACCAAAAATTTCATTATTAATTGTCACAATAGTATCGCAAGATATTAAAATAAACTCTTCATTTATGGATAACCTTGCTACAGCTTCTTTAGCTTTTTCTTCAGAAAGCTTTGTGACATATTCACAAGGGGACATGCTTCCCCTTTCTAGGCTTTCTTCTTTATAAAAAGATGGAAATATTTCAAATTCTTTAAAAATAAATTTCATAAGTTCTTGTCTTCTAGGTGATTTTGATGCTAAAAATACTCTCATATTACCCTCTTTAATTTGTTATCGTCTGTATTATTCCAATGCAATCTTCTAAAATCATATTATCCTTCAAATTTGCAATTTTACTCCTTATGTTAACAAGTTTATCACAATATTCTTCATTTTCTTCTTCTTTTGGAAGTGCTAAAACCCAATTTTTAAAGTCATCAGTTTTAATCGCTTTTATATTTTCTTCAGTTAATTTGCTAAATATCTCTTTCATAGATAAAAACAGTGAATTCATTAGCTTTTCATTGGTCTTTGAATTAGAAAAATCAACTTGTATTACAGAATATTTTTTTTCATCTATTAAAGCTTTATTATCGTTAAATTCATCTTTTAACATTATTTTCATCAAAAAAAACACTTTACCATCATGATTAATCTTTATTGAAGGCGTTGATTCTATTATAGCTTCTAAAGATGAATTAACATCATCTTCATAAAACCCAACTAAATAATAAGATACATTACTTGATACATCTGCACTTATAGCAACAGCTTCTGAAGTAGTATCAAGCTTTGTAGTGTCTTCTTCTTTGTTAGTCGTGTTTTCTTTTACAATAGACGTTATATTTTGATTTTTAAAAACCTCTGAAATCTTTTGTATTATAACACCTTTGCTAATTTTATTAATAAAAAGAAAAATTATAACAAATATGATTAATGGTAATATTAACAAAAAATAATTTTGTTTTTTTCTTTTATTGATTATGTACTTATTATAGTTCATAATGTCCTCCAAAATATCATTAAATTTAATAATATTATATTGGATAATTATGTTAATTATACTTATGAGCTACAATATTTAATTTTTTATTTAATAGAACCATAGGAATCTTTTCATCATAATATTCATAAAAATTATTCACGACCCTGTTTATGCTAAATCCTAAATTTTCCCAAAATAAAATTTCATCTAAGCAATTTATCATAACACTTACAGAAATAAAATCCAACTTAAATTCATTAAATAGAATAGATTCAATCTCGCTGTAAACACTTTTCCCAATACCTCTTTTTCTATAAGCATTCTCTAAATAAAATAAAGAAATCCAAGCACTTGAATTTTCGAAATCAATTCTCCCCTTTATAATTCCAATTATTTTAAGACCATACTGAACTTTCAAGAAAAAGTCATCATCACTTACAAAATGCTCTAAAAATCTAAGCCTTAATTTCTTTATAGAAATAGAATTTCTTTCCATAAAAATTGAATTATCTTGATTGAGCATAGCTGAAATATTTTCTATATCACAAGCATCAATGCTTTTTACATATATAGGATAATAATAAAAACTTAAGTTTAACATAAACACTCCTCCTACATAAATTTAATTATTCTATATATATATTTCAAATCCTTTTATTTTATTAGTGATTTAAATATAAATATTAAATAATTAAAATACTGTAGTAAAAAAAAATTAAAATCATAAAATATACAAATAATAGTTTGAGGTTTTTTATGACTTCCATCAAAGCATATTGCGTTAATTTTGACGAACAATTAGAAAAATTAATGAAAAAAAGTACTTTTATCGGGAAAGGTCATAATGGAATTGTTTTTCTTTTACCAAATGGGAATATTATTAAAATATTTGAAAAAAATAAAATTTGGGAAGATGAAGTCCATATATTGAAAAAAAGTCAAAAAAGTAATTTTTTTCCAAAATTGAAATCATTTGGCGAAAAATATATTGTAAGAGAATTCATTCCTGGCGAACCTTTAGATAAATATATTAAAAAGCATGGCCTTTCTGAAGTATTATCAAATAAATTAATTGATTTGCTATTAGAATTTAAAAAACTTGGTTTTAAAAGAATAGATATAAGATGCAAAGATGTATATGTTCAAAATGAGCATTCAATAAAAATCATAGATCCTAAAAACCATTATAGAAAAACCGTAGACTACCCCAGGCACTTAATGAAAGGGCTTCATAAAAGAAGATGTCTTTATACATTTTTAAATCATGTTAACTTGCGAAATAAAGAATTATATTATGATTGGAAGGCAAAAATATTTAACTATTTAGAGAATAATATAAAGTAGCTCAATATAAGAGCTACTTTATAAATAAATCAAAGAAACTTTTGTATAAATTGTTTAATATTTGTTCTATCTCTATCATTAAATTGACTTAAAGCATCATTATACCTTTTAATAGATTTATCAGTTCCTAAAAGATATAGCGAAGCACAAGCAATGTGAGAATTGCACAAGCCTGATAAAACTGGCTTATTGGAATTTACATCACAAGCTATTTTATATAATCTATCTATTAAGTATTCATTATTAAATTTACATCTTCCAATGGTTAAAATAGCATTGGCTTTTATTAACTCAGGAGTATCATAATTTAAAAAACCTAAAAGTTCATCAGAGTCTATAGAGACTTTTTCTTTATCAAATTTAAGTACATTATCTTGCATATAATCATCCCCTTTTTTTTAGATTAAAGTTTATTAGATAAAATATACAATAATTTTCTTCTTTAGATAATTAAATTTTATTATATTTTGATGCAGATGACAGGACTTGAACCTGCACAAAATCACTTTCACTAGCGCCTGAAGCTAGCGCGTCTGCCAATTTCGCCACATCTGCAAATTATACTTTAAAAATATCTTTAATTGTATTCTATATTATTTTTTAGTTTTTTTCAAGCAAATATACAAGTTATTCTTTTCATATTTTGTCTATTTATGCAGATGCAAAAACTGATTAATTGTGATAAAATTAAAAGGTTGTAAAAATTTTTTATATATTATAAGTTTCTCAGATAGAAAGGATTTTACAAAAATGAATTTATTATTATTATGCATAGCAGGGTTTTGCGCTTTATTTGTAGATGCAATTTCAGGAGGTGGTGGATTAATTAGCCTTCCTGCTTATTTAATCTTTGGCCTTCCATACAAAGTAGCATCTGGAACTAATAAGCTTTCATCTACAATGGGTACAAGCATTTCCACCTATAACTTTTTTAAAAATGGAAAAACCGATCCTAAATTCTTAAAGTGGGCAATTCCAGCAAGCGCAATTGGGTCAATTTGTGGAGTGTTTAGTTTACTTGCAATTAATCCTAACTTTTTGAAAAAAATTGTGCCAATTTTATTAATTGTAGTAGCTATTTATACTTTTTTCAATAAAAATATAGGCATAAAAAGCGAATTCAAAGGCTATAATAATAAGAATTATCCATTAGGAATCTTATTAGCATTTTTTTTAGGTTTCTATGATGGTTTTTTTGGCCCTGGTGCTGGTTCATTTTTAATATTAGGAATTATTTTTATATTCAAATTTGATATATTGAAATCTAGTGGTACAGCTAAAGCTTTAAACTTAACCTCTAATGTTATATCGCTTATTATATTTGCTTTAAATAAAGTTATTGACTTTAAAGTAGGATTTTTAGTAGGAATTTTTTGCATGCTTGGAGGTTTTCTTGGTTCTAAAGTAGCTATTAAAAATGGTGTTAAAATCATACGACCGCTTATGGTGTTAGTTTCAATAGGTATGGCCTTTAAGCTCATATTCTTTCCTTAAACTTTATTCATTGGTTCAGTGTTTTCAAATTTCATCTTTTTCTTGTTTGAAGAGCTCTTTGTAGGTATTATAAAACAATAAAGCGCTCCAAGAGCACCTCCTAATATATGTGCAAATTGAGAAATATTATCATTGGTAACTATTCCATTATATATTTCTCTACCAACATATAAACAAAGTACAAGTATAAACGTAATTGGAATTGTGCCTTTTTTTGCATTTGTATATGATGATAATATTATAAGCATAAACACAATGCCACTTGCTCCTAAAAGTCCTATATTTGTAAAAAGCAATATATTAAATAACCCTGTTATAATAGATGTAGCAATTATCATAAAAAACAACGTTCTACTTCCGTATCTTTCCTCAACAATGGGTCCTACTACTAATATGAGCAAAAAATTATTTATGAAATGATTAAAATTAGCATGTGCTAATGGATAGGTAAAAAGCCTTAAATACATATTCATATCTTTAAATGAAGTAAATCTTAATGTAAAAAATCCACTCATATTTGATAGTAAAACAATAAGAGAAATAATAAAAAAACTTATTATAACAGGTGAATTATAATTTAATTTTTTAACTAATGCCATTTTTATCTCCTCTATTCATCTATAAATAATTGATATGAATAATATATCATTTAATAGGTTTAATTTCTATAAAAAAATAAAAAGGATAGAAATCTATCCAAAATAAAAAGTAAGATTAAATTTTAATAAACATTTCCATTAGTAAATTATAAATATGGTGGAAAATCCATAGCCGCATAATCACATATCTTCATACATAAGGTAAAACAATTATTTATAACTCATTTAGTTTAAAGATTAAATTTTGAAATAATATAGATAAACTTTATAAAAAATAAATCCGTAGCCGCATATAAATTATAATTGTAGAAGAATTTACAAAGTCATTTATAAAATAATAATAAAACATTTAATTATTAGATAAAAATATTAATTAAAAGGTTAATTGTAAATTTTATGTACTTTATTTAAATAACTAGTTTTTAATAATTTTATTATTTAAATTAATTAAAATATAAGCCATGCTTTATTCTTTTTAATAATTATTTGTTTTATAAACAAATTAATAATTAAACTAAACTTTAAAAATTAGAAATGTTTATCTATATTATTTTGTTTAATTCCACAATTAATATACTATATTAAACAAATTATGAATTAAATACATATGCAACAAATTAATTTAAATTTCTGCAATTTTATGTAAAAAATTCTTTAAATCAACTTATTGACACACTAATTCTGTATTATATATAATATATTTAAAATAATTTGAATTATGGTGATGGTTATGAGTTTATTTGGCAAAAAAAAAGGTGAAGTGTCTTTTGATAAATTTAGCTTAATTATAGAATTTTTTATGACATTTTTAGTTTTTGCTTCATGTGTATTTGTTCTAATATTAGGCTTTGTTCATAGTTCTATAGTTGTCATATTTATATATTTAATGGCAATTTTATCTTTATTAATTTTAATTTACAAATTTCTAGAGATAAATAAAAGCAAAATTGAATTATTTGAAAATGGTTTTATAATAATTAAGCCATTAAAAAAAATTGAAGTACATAAAAAAAACATAAAGTCCATTGTTTGGTTTGAATCAATTAATCTTATTGGCCCTCTACCAATATGTTATAAATGCAATATTAAATTGGTAAATAATGAAAATATAATAATATCAAGCAAACTTTATAAAAATTTATATGATAAAATAAACCAGTATTAAAACTTTATGAATATTTTATTTACGATAATCCCTAAGTCTTCATGTTTTATTTTGGTTACATCAAATTTAAATAATTTAAAAACTATTTGAATACAAAATCCAATTGAAATAGCTGATAATACTGTGCCTATGCCAAGGCTTCCTCCTAAAAAAAATCCAATTATTGTGACAAGTACTTCAATACCACCTCTGCAAAGTCCAACTGGAAGCTTAATTCTTTTAGTAATTGCCACCATTAAACAATCTCTAGGGCCTGCACCAAATCCTGATCCTATGTAAAAATAGGATCCAAAGGCTATAATAAAAAGCCCACCAATTAAAAAAGTATATCTTAAAGGAATATTTTTAATGTCAGGTATTATTTTAAAGTCCAAAATAATATTCATAAAAAATCCAATTAATATCATATTTAAAATAGTGCCTATTCCTATTTTCTCTCCTAAAAAAAACACTATTACAATTATTAATGCTCCAACTAAAATGGTTATAGTTCCAATTTGAAGCCCTATTGTTTTGCTAAGTCCAGAATGGAACACTTCCCAAGGAGCATATCCTAAATTAGCTTTCATAATAAATACAATTCCTAATGCATATAGAAAAAGGCCAAAAATAAGCCTTAATAATCTAATTAAATATCTACTCATTTACTCAATACCTTTCACTTAGCTATATTTTCTAATGTTTCACCTTCAAGCCTATATATTGTCCATTCATCCATAGGCTTTGCTCCAATTGATAAGTAAAAATCTATGCTAGATTTATTCCAATTTAAGCAAAACCATTCAAGTCTACCGCATCCTCTCTCCACAGCTATTGAGGCTATCTTCTTTAAAAGTTTTTTGCCATATCCATTTCCTCTATATTCTTCCTTTATGTATATATCCTCTAAATAAATTCCTGACTTTCCTAAAAAAGTTGAAAAATTATAAAAAAACAGTGCATATCCTATGGGTTTCTCATCTATTTCCGCAATGATAACTTCAGCAGTGCGTTTATTAAATAGCCATTCATCTAGCAATTCTTCAGTTGCAACAACTTGATCTTCTAATTTTTCATAAACAGATAACTCCTTTATTAGATTTAAAATTAATAAAACATCTTTTCTTTCTGCAAATCGCATTGTAAAATCATTCATAATCTATTCTCCTCCAAAACCTAATTATTAAAATTATAAGACCATTTAACACCTATGTAAACAAAAAAATAAAGACTTAATACTTTAGTAAAAAGTCCTTATAATATATAAAAATCATTAATTAATTAATTATTTTTTTTGTTGTACTAGATTAATCACATCATGAAAAGCTCCAGCTCCTCTTGATATTAATATTCCTGTAAATAATTGCCCTACTACAGGAAATAAAAAATTTATTCCTAAAAGCGAAAATACATCGCATCTTGAAAATGTAGTAATTAAGCAACATATAGCAAGAGCAATTATTTTATCCATTTTAAATTTGCCATTATCATAAATAATCTTTAAGTTCTCCACTATTGCTTCCCCTAAAAGAGCAAGTACAATACATCCAGCATATGTGTCCACTATTTTTCTCCTTAAGAATTTTAATTACATCTTATTTTATGCATTAAAAATTAATATGTTTCTACAAAATAAACTGGACAGCATTATGGCAATTTGTTATAAATATTGATTTACCAGGTTTTGCATGTTCTCCATCACAAGTCCAATCGGTTTCTTCTAAAAAGTCTAATTTAATCTCACTTGTTTTTAAAAAGATTATATATTTTTTATCGTATTTTTTATGTGAAAGCCCATAGAGTATACCTCTAAGCTCTACATGATTGTGGGGATTTCTGACTAAAAGCACTTCAAATTTTCCATCGTTTAATGAAACTTCCTCTTTATCTAGCTTTACAATCCCACCAATAGATAGACTATTGGAAATACTTCCAAATATAAACTCATCTTCTAATTCAAAGTTTTCAGCTTTAATTTTTACCTTATAAGGTTTTATTTCTCCAACGCTTTTTATCCCATCTAGCACATAAGCAAAGTGACCAAGTTTATTTTTAAGCCACTGAGGTGTAGCATAAGCAACCTTTGTAAAAGCTCCAAATGAAGCTATATATGAAAAATAATAAGAATTATTTATAATTCCAATATCATGATAAACAGGATTTCCACTTAAAAAAACCTTAAAAGATTTTTTTATATCTGTTGAAATGTTTAATGTACTTGCTAAATCATTTGTAGTTCCTGATGGTATAAAACCTATTGGAATTGAATATCCCATGGTCATAAGTCCTGATATAATTTCATTTAATGTACCATCTCCACCACAACATATGATTGCGTCATGAAGCTTTGCATATTCACGTACAAAATCTGTAGCATCGCCTTTTTTAGATGTAATAAGAGGTGTAACAACATGTATATTTTTTTCAAATAAACTTATTATTTCATCTATTTTGCTCTCTGTTTTTGTTTTTCCAGCTGTAGGGTTTATTATAAGTAGAGCTTGCTTCACTTTATCCAACATATTGATCACCTCTTATTTTAATAATTATTTAAATACTTTTGCCTTTCCTCTAATGGCACCATTTGACCACCTGTAGACCAAAAAACATGAATAGCATTTTCTATATTTTTAACATCTTTTAAATTTTTATTTAAATAATAAGCTCCATGAAAACCAGCAGTTGCTGATGGTTCTATAAATATTCCTTCACTTTCATATAACATTTTCATATAATCAAATAACCTTTTATCCTGCAGAGTGAAAGCTCCATCTATTAAATTTCCACAAAATTTAGAAACTAATTTTGAACATCTTCCTACTGCAAGACCATCTGCTAAAGTTCTACATGAAAGCCCAATATCATATACAGATATTTTATCATAAAGTCCGGTTAATATTCCTAAAAGCATAGATGGTGCTTCAACTGGTTCAGCAAAAAAGCAATGTGCATTTTCTTTAAATATTTGCTTTAAGCCATAAGTTATGCCACCAGGTCCGCCGCCTACACCGCATGGCAAATAAACCATTAATGGATTTTCATCATTTATAAAAATATTCATATTTTCAAGTTGAAGCTTTAATCTTTCTGCAGCCACAGCATATCCTAAAAATAATGTTAAAGAATCTTCATCATCTATAAAATGAGAGTTAACAGTATTCAAACAATGTTTTCTTCCATTTTCAATTGCCACTTGAAAATCTCCATCATATTCTATAACATTTGCTCCCTTTTCCCTCAGCAAATCTTTTTTCCATTTCTTTGCATCATTAGACATGTGAACAGTAACATTAAAACCAAGCTTTGCACTCATTATACCAATGCTTAACCCCAAATTCCCTGTTGATGCAACTCCTATAGAATAATTTGAAAATAACTTTTTGAATTTTTCCTCATTTAAAATGGAATAATCATCTTCAAATTTTAACATACCATTTTCCATAGCGATTTTTTCAGCAATGAAAAGAACTTCATATATACCTCCTCTAGCTTTTATAGATCCAGATATGGGCAATGAATCATCGCATTTTAATAAAAACCTTCCATTTAAATTTGAAGATGTATATTCCTCTATTCTTTTTTTCATATTTGGTATTTCTTTAAGAGGTGATTCAATTATACCATTTGTATGTGTTGTTTCTTTGAAAGCTTCTTTAATATATGGTGAAAACCTTAAAAGCCTTTTAGCTGCATCTTCTATATGGTCCTTAGTAATCTCATCTGATAATTTATTATCCATTTTATGGTTAATATAAAACACTTCTTCTTTATTTTGCATTTTGTTTATTAATGAGTTCAAAATTTACTCCCCCTTTATTTTATCCCAATATTCCTTTAAAGACTTTTCAAATTTATTATCTCCATATTTATAATATTTCCTATTGATTAATTCATATGGAAGATATTGTTGTTTTATATAATTATTTTCATAGTTATGAGGATATTTATATTCTAAACTTCTACCCATTTTTTTTGCTCCATTATAATGTCCATCTTTTAAATGCTGTGGAACATCTCCTATTTCCTTTGTATTTATATCATTAAGCGCTTCATCTATTGCACATATTCCAGAATTTGATTTTGGAAATTTTGATAAAAGTATTACTGCATCAGAAAGAGGAATTCTTGCCTCTGGAAATCCCAACTCTCTAGCTGCGTCTATGCAAGATTTTACTATTGGAATACATTGAGGATATGCAAGCCCTATATCTTCACAAGCTGTTACCATAAGCCTCCTGCATATGGATATTAAATCCTCTGATTTAATCAACCTTCCTAAATAATGAAGCGCTGCATTTTCATCGCTACCTCTTATAGATTTTTGAAATGCGCTTAATATATCGTAATGAGCGTCACCATCTCTATCGTATTTTAAAGTTTTTTCACAAAGAACATTTTCTAAACACTTAAAATCTATGTGAATTGCCTTTTCGTAAGCAAAATATATTTCCACTATTGATTCTAATATATTTAAAGCTTTTCTTGTATCTCCTGATGAATACTGGCTTATTATGTTTATAACTTCTTTTTCATATGTAATTTTCACGTTATGATCATCTTCATATTTTTCAATTATTTTTTTTAATAATATGGCAATATCTTTTGAAGACACTTCTTTAAATTCAATAACCATGGACCTGCTTAAAAGAGCACCAAAAATATAAAAATAAGGATTTTCAGTGGTACTGCCTATTAAATTAACTTTCCCGTTTTCTATATACTCTAAAAGAAGCTGCTGAGTTTTTTTGTTAAAGTGATGTATTTCATCTATATATAAAAGTATTCCCTTATAACCTAATAATGTTGAAGAATCATCTAAAACTTCTTTTATATCTTTTGTAGCATCAATTGTGCCATTTAATTTATAAAAATTCATATTCATAGATTTTGCTATAATATTGGCAATAGTAGTTTTTCCCGTACCGGATGGTCCATAAAATATCATGTTCATCATATGACCAGATTTTATTATTTTATTTAATATTTTGCCTTCTCCAATTAAATGTTCTTGTCCTACTATATCTTTTAAATCTTTTGGTCTATACCTACTGGCTAATGGCTCTATAATATCCCCTCCAATTTTTTTATTTTAAGGCCATAAGTTAATTACAAGCACTATGAAAGGTATTGTTACAAGGGATAACAATGTAGATAAAAATGTTATTTTAGATGCATATTGCAATTCTAAATTCTTAAAGCTATTGGCATATATTATTGCTGAAGCAGCAACTGGCATAGCTTCAAGTATGACAAATGTGTTAAAAATTAAATTTTTATCCATAAAAGGTTTGAAAATAATAATAGCTGAGATAGGTACAACTATCAATTTTAAAGCACATGTAATATACTGTATTTTTCCTTTAAACAGTTCTTTAAAGCTAGATTTTGATAGGGCATAACCTAATGTAATAAAGCTAAGAGGAGTTGTCATGTTTCCTAAAGAAGTCATGGGTTTAAGCATTACAGGCGGAAAAGTTATTTTTAATCCAAAAAAAATGATTCCAATAAAAGCTGATATGATTGTTGGATTTATTAAAACTTTTATTAATTCTTTAATATTTAATTTTCCTATTCCTTTATAAAGCATTACGCCTAAGCTATTGCTAAATATATTGAATATTATTACATATATAGACGCATATATCAAAGCCCTTTCACCTAAAATAGCTTGTGTCATAGGCATGCCCATATATCCACAATTAGAAAAAAGCATTGAATATCTATTTGATGAAAAAAACTCATCTTTGCTTTTTTTAAAAATTACAATTGAAGCTAATAACCATATTGTTTTAAATATTACGTATAAAATAAATAATACAAGCATATCTTTATATATAAAAGGGGTATTATATTCTTGTTTAAATGAAGTTATAACCATACAAGGAAGTGTGATGTTAAAAATTATTTTATTTATTCCTTCATTAACTTGAAAATCAATATATCTCTTATATCCACAAAAGTAACCAACTGCTATGTATATTATTATTACCGCAATATTTATAAATGAATTATAAAACATTTTATATCCTTTCTTTTATAAATATTGACACGCTTGTCTTTTTTTTAATAGGAGAGTTAAACTCTCCTATTTTAATAATTCAATATTCTCAGTATCATCTTCTAAAAGTTTATTATTTCTCTTAAAAATCCCCATGAATTCTTCTCCTGTGATAGTTTCCTTTTGCATTAAAAATTCAGCAACCTCATCCATTGTTTTAACGTTATTCTTTATTAAGTTGAGAGATGAATTATAACAACCATTAACAATAGATTTTACCTCATCATCAACCTTGGTAGCTGTTTGTTCTGAGCAGTTCATCACTGTCCTTCCATCTAAATATTTATTTTGTATATTTTCTAAGGCTACCATGCCAAATTCATCTGACATTCCATACATAGTCACCATATTCCTCGCAAGATTAGTAGCTTGCTCAATGTCGCTTGATGCTCCAGTTGTTCTCGTGTTAAACACCACTTCTTCAGCACATCTTCCACCCATGAAAATTTTTATCTTAGTTAAAATATCATCCTTTGACATTAAATATTTTTCATCTTCATCTACTTGGAGCGTATATCCTAATGCGCCCATAGTCCTTGGAACTATTGTAATCTTATGAACTGGAGCTGCATCTTTTAAAAGAGCAGCTACAAGTGCGTGACCTACTTCATGATATGCTACTAATTTTTTTTCATAAGGAGAAAGTATTCTATCTTTCTTTTGCTTTCCTGCTATAATAACTTCTACAGATTCTTCTAAATCTTCATGAATTATATAATTTCTTCCCATCCTTACAGCCCTTAGAGCTGCTTCATTCACAATATTTGCAAGATCTGCTCCTACAGCACCAGGTGTTGCACGGGCAATGAATTCTAAATTAATGTCACTTCCTACTTTAACATTTTTTATATGAACATTGAGTATAGACAATCTTCCTGCAAAATCTGGCCTTTCAACTATTATTTGCCTATCAAATCTTCCTGGCCTCATTAAGGCTGGATCTAATGTTTCAGGCCTATTAGTAGCAGCCAGTATTACAACTCCTTTAGAAGAATCAAATCCATCCATTTCTGATAAAAGCTGATTTAAAGTTTGATCCCTTTCATCATTGCCTCCTAATGAACCACCTCTTGTTTTTCCAACTGCATCAATTTCATCTATAAATACAATACATGGAGCTTTTTCATCTGCTTGTTTAAATAAATCTCTAACCCTTGATGCACCAACACCAACAAACATTTCAATAAAATCTGAACCTGATATGGAAAAAAACGGTACATTAGCTTCTCCTGCTACAGCTTTAGCAAGAAGAGTTTTCCCAGTTCCTGGAGGACCAACTAAAAGCGCACCTTTTGGAAGCTTTGCTCCAATAGCTATATAAGCTGAAGGATTGTGAAGGTAATTTACTATTTCAACTAAAGATTCTTTGGCTTCTTCTTGACCTGCAACATCTTTAAAGGTCACTCCTGTTTTCTTTTCTCCAAATATTTTAGAATTGTTTTTACCAAAAGACATTACTCCTCCTCCACCTTTTCCACTAATTCTAAATAACAAAAACCATAAAACACCTATAAATACTACTGGAAGCCCCCAAAACAATAAAACAGATAAAAGAGACTCTTGTTCAACAATTTGAGCAGTAAAATCTATATTGTTATCTTTTAAGATTTTTATTAAATCAGGGTCATATAATAATCCTGTTACATATTTTACTTTAACAATATCATTAGAGTTACTCACTGGAGTTATTTCAATTTTTGTTGATGTGTACTTAACTGATTTTACTTCATGGGCTAAAACTTTATTTAAAAAATCAGAATATGTTATTTCTTGCTCAGTAGGCTTTAACATTACTGATGCAATTAAAATAATTATAAATATACTTACTAATGCCACTAAAAATGGAAAAATCAATCTTCTTAATTTATTGTTCATCCTAACTCCTTTTAGCTCAATATTTATTTAACTTTTCTATATCAATTTCTGACAATACCTTAAAGTCATTTTTTTTAAGTAATGAAGCAGTAAAACCTAATCCTTTTTTTAAAATTCCTTTAAAATATCCATCATATATATAATTTACTCCACATGATGGACTTTTATCCTTCAATATAGCTAAAGTGCATTTATTTTTTTTTGCTATTTCTAAAATGCATTTTGCTCCAAATTTAAATTTTTCTGTTAAATCTTCCCCTATTGATGATATTACTTTTTCATCTTGAATTTCACAAGGCAGCCTTGGAGTATTTAGCCCTGAAATTACCTCAGGGCACACTTTTATAAAATTTTTATTTTGTAAAAACTCCACAACTTTTTCATTGTAATTATTTTTTTCATTATATTTACAATTATCACCACAAAGGCATGCAGATACAAGTATCATTTAATTTCCACCATTGTAACTCCATCTCCGCCTTCACCATATTCACCAAGTCTAAATGTTTTAACATGTGAATGTTTTTTTAACATTTGAGTTATAGAATTTCTAAGTACCCCAGTTCCTTTACCATGTATAATAGTTACAACAGATAATCCTCCCATAAAACAGTCATCAAGGTATTTATCTGTTAAAAATACTGCCTCCAGTGAATCAAGGCCTCTTAAATCAATGGATTTAGGTATATTGTTTAATCTTAAATTTGCTTCCCTTTTTGCTATTTTTCTTTCTTTTTTATTTTTAATATTCCTCTTTAAATCTTTTAATTGCGCCTTTATTTTCATTATTCCAGCTTGAACTAATACTTCATCTTTAGAATCTTGTATAGAAAGTATAGTCACATTTTGGTTTAATGTTTTATGAAATAATTCTTCTCCAAGCGTTACATCTTTAATTATCTCATCATCATCATAATTTGAAAGAGATGCTTCCATTTTAGAAGATATTTCGTTAAGCTTCTTCTTATCTTCTTCTAAAATACCCCTATTGCTTATTAATCCTTCTCTATCAATTTTTCTCATGCGTTTTAATATTTCATCTGCTTCTGAAAGTGTATCTTCTACAAGCTTCCTCGCCTCTTCTTTAGCATTTTCTATTGTGTTTTGCCTTAAGTTATTAATACCTGCTAATTTATCCTCATATTTTTCTTTTAATATAGCTGCTTCACGCTTTATATTCTCTGCTTCTTCTGCATGAATTTTAGCTTCAATGCTGCTCTTTTGAAGGTTTTGAATAACATCTTCAAACTCTAAAACGTGAGAGGATATGCTTTCTTTTGCAATTTCTATAATATCATCACTTATTCCAAGCCTTCTTGAAATTTCAAAAGCATTTGATTTTCCTGGAATTCCAATTAAAAGCCTATATGTGGGTTTTAGGGTTTCAACGTCAAATTCCACTGAACCATTAATAACGCCATGGATCTTTAATGCATAAGTTTTTAATTCACTATAGTGGGTTGTTGCACATATAAGAGATCCCCTATTCTTTAATGTTTCTAAAATAGAAAATGCTAAAGCAGCCCCTTCGGTTGGGTCAGTTCCAGCCCCTAATTCATCAAGGAGAACTAAGCTGTTTTCATCTGCATTTTTTAATATATTCACTATATTTTTCATATGGGATGAAAATGTGCTAAGGCTCTGCTCTATGCTCTGCTCATCGCCTATATCTGCATATATTTCTTTAAAAAAACCTAAGCTTGAACCTTCTTTAGCAGGGATTAAAATGCCGCTAAGTCCCATTAAATGGATAAGCCCTAATGTCTTTAAAGTTACTGTCTTTCCCCCAGTATTTGGACCTGTTAATATAAGAGATGTAAAATCTTTTCCTAAATATATATCAAGTGGAACCACTGCAGCTTTAGATATTAATGGGTGCCTTCCTTGAATTATATCAATATGCTTTTCTTTTGATATTTTAGGCATATAGCAATCATTATCGTAAGCATATTTTGCTTTTGCAAAAATATAATCCATGGTGTTTACAATTTCTTGATCTATTTTAACGCTATCATGCTCTTTGTATAAATCATGGGATAATTCAGCTAATATCCTATCTATTTCCGCCTTTTCTTTAAGCCTTAATTCTTTAATGTCATTGTTTAATTCTACAAGCCCCATAGGTTCAATGAATAATGTAGCTCCAGATGAGCTCTGATCGTGCACAAGTCCGGGGACATGTTGTTTATTCTCTGATTTTACAGGCAAAACATATCTTTCCCCCCTCATTGTGTAAAGATTATCTTGGAGATATCCTGAATAGTTTTTGATAATTGAGCCTAGTTTATCCTTTATTGAATTATTTTTTTCTTTTAACGATCTTCTTATATTGAAAAGAGTTTGACTTGCTCTATCAGAAATTTCGTTTTCTCCAATTATTGCATTAAAAATTTTCTCCTCTATGGTCTTAAGATCTCTAACATTTAAGATTATCTCTTCTAAATTCACAAATTTTTCTTCATCATCTTTTCTCTCTAAATACTTTTTAAAGCTTCTTGCAGCTCTTAAAATATAAGCTATTCTCATAAGCTGCATGGGAATCAATGTATAATTTTTAGAGACTAAAGATATAGCTTCTTCAACATCATAAACTCCCTCAAATGGAGGGGATCCTTTCTTAACATATAGCCTCATAGCTTCGTCTACTTCGCTTAAGCTCCTCTTTATTTCATATATGGACTCGTAAGGTCTTATTCCATTAATAATCCTTTTTCCACCATCGCATACAGCATAAGAGCTTATTTCATTTAATATTTTGTTAAACTCAAGAGTTCTAAATACTCGTTCTTCCATTATTAACCCCTCTCTTTTTAATCTATCCCTTGTTTATAGTGACCTATAGTATAGCTTTTAAAATCATAATAAGCTCTCCTTTGTAAAAAGCTTTGTAAAATCATTTTAGTCTCTTCATAACCTTCATAATTAAACTCTAATCTAAAACATTTAACAAATTTTTCTATATTGTTTATATTAGAAATTAAATTTAATGGCTTAGAATTTAAAATATAAGATATGCAATTATAGTCAGTTATCACTGGGAACTCTTCTCCCATTCTATCTTTTAAATAAAAATTATCTTTTATGCAAGGTGCGTTGCATTTACCTTTATCATTATTGCCATATAAAGATCCAATTGGACAATACTCGCTTACCATGTTCTCAACATGGCCATAAATAAAATATATGATGTTGTGTTTTTTTTCATTAACTACTTTTAAAATTTCATTATGGCTTAATTCAAGAGATAAATTGCATAAATTAGTAAAATTATTATAAAACTCTAAGGATTTAGAATTACATATATTTAATTTATAATCACCAATTATAGGTATCTCATGATAAAATTGGTTTATTATACCTAAATTTGAAGTTATGATTCCCTTAATTTTAGACTTATTTAAATTAATATAGTTAAAAATGTTCTTTGAAATATCCTTTATTATCGTTGGGACATGTAAATATACATTAATATGGCTTAAATTGTCAATAGTTAATTTATTATTTCTCATAAATGGATCTATATAAAAATTACTAAACCCTAAAGATTTTGCTGCATTTAATTGATCTAAAGTTTTTACACCTATTAAAGCTTCAGGTATTTCCTTAATCTCACATTTTTTTAAAAAATCATATGAATGCTTTTTATAATTAGATTGTCGCCTATTCATATAGTTTTCTATATAAAATATAAGCTGCCTTCTTGCATAATTTATTTTTGCAACATTAAGAAACCCTTCTTCATATTCTTCAAAATCAATTGGGGAAAACTTAAAAAAAGAGTCCTTTCTCTTTTTCAATAATTCTATAATTTTATCTTTTGCTATAGGTTTATTTGAAAAATTTTCTACTTCTTCTCCTATATATGTAAATAAAACATTATCATATAAAGCTTCAATTTTAAATCTATTATTTGGTTTAAAATGCACTTTAAGTGGTAAGTCTATATATTTTGAATATATATCTTTATAGCTTTCCTCAAGGGTTTTACTTAATTTAGCATCTAAAGTTTTATAAATGTGATTTGAAGTTTTATATTTTTTTGGATAAATTACCACTTTTTCTCCTGCATTTGCAGAGCTAACTTTATCGTTATTCTTGTAAATTGAAGTTATTATAAAACCGTCATCATTAAAGCTTATGCCATCACCTAAAGAAATAGGCTCATTTAATATTATTGAATAATCATTTAAGACTTTTCCCAAATAAAGCCCTCTA
The DNA here is from genome assembly GCA_031549885.1 of Clostridiaceae bacterium. Lineage (GTDB taxonomy): Bacteria > Bacillota > Clostridia > Clostridiales > Clostridiaceae > WQUF01. Next base: position 1,547 of record JAVBPD010000041.1, on the reverse strand, counting down.
TTTTTAGGACTTGTTAAAGCCATAAGGTCTTTGCCTGCTTTTTTATAAAGGTGAGCTTTTGTAAACCCTTCTCTGTTAAAAATCTGCATTAGCTTTTTTTCACTGGGCTTATTTTCTTTATAAAAAGCTTCTCTGTACTCTTTAACAGCACAAGCTACATACTCTGGCCTTCTCATCCTTCCTTCAATTTTTAAAGATGTAACCTTAAGCTTTACAAGGTCTTGTATCATATCTATTGTGCATAAATCCTTTGGACTTAACATATATCCTTGTTTTTCAGGGAATTTTTGGCTCTTTAAAGTATATTTTGTTCTACAAGGCTGAGCACAGGTTCCTCTATTTCCACTTCTTTCTCCAATTGAACTGCTCATTAAACATGCTCCTGAATAGGAAATACACAAAGCCCCATGTACAAAAACTTCCACTTCTAAATTCGTGTTACAAGTTATATATTTTATCTCATCTAAGCTAAGCTCTCTTGCCAAAACAATTCTATCCATTCCTAATTTTTCCATAAATTTAACTCCTAATAAGGAATGCACTGTCATTTGAGTAGAGCCATGAACTTGCAATTGAGGATATTTTTCTTTTATATACTTTAAACAAGCAAAGTCTTGAATAATTACAGCATCTGCGCCAATTTCATATAAAAAATCTATATATTTATATGCTGATAAAATTTCATCTTCTTTTATTAATATGTTTAATGCAACATATACCAAAACTTTATAATTGTGACAATATTTTATTATTTCCTCCATTTCTTCATCGTTTAAATTGTTTGCATATGCCCTTGCAGAAAAATTGCTTCCTCCTACATAAATAGCATTTGCTCCATTTAAAACTGCAGCATATATGGATTCTTTGCTTCCACCTGGAGCTAAAATTTCAATCAATCATTTCACCTTCTATTTAAACTCTAGTTTAAATATATTATATTAGTAATTTAGTTTCAAGTTATTTTAATTATCATGTAAGATAATATTTTGTAAGTTTGTTAATGCAGAATAATTTATTAATATTTCATTGAATATTAATAAATTAACATGTCTATAATTTAATAGATAATTTAAAAATTTCATAATATTTTCTTCTTTATAGAGGCAAATGCAAAATTAATAAAATATTTTGTATCTGCCTCTATATTTATTTAAAAAGCTAAGAATAAATTTTAATATAGCCTAATATATATTATAAGTAAACTATTTTTAGGAGATATTTATGCGATTTAATGATGAAGAGATTTATGGTTTAGATTTAAGACCAAGCTATAGAATAAAAAAACATGATGATGCAATAACTGAGCAGGAGTTCTTTAAAGAGTCACCTTCCCCTGAAGAAATAGAGAAAAGAGCCAGAAAAGAAAGAAATACAATTTTAAAAAGAGGAAAAAACTTTGGCGAAGAAGGCGTTAATATTCATGAGAATTTTCAGAAAATCGATATTGAATTAATTGAAGACACTCCAATTAGTTGGAATTTGTTCAATGAAGCCTCAGATATGAACATCTTAGACATGGCTAGGTCAATACAGAGCATTGGATTAAT
>JAVBPD010000006.1:0-67641 GCA_031549885.1 Clostridiaceae bacterium | reverse complement strand
GAAAATGACTCCTATAAGAACAACTATAGTATTAAATTTAGATAACCAGCTAGTTTGCGAGGTTTTAGATGCAATTCTTTCCATAAAAGAAAGGTATATAAAATTCAATGGAAAAGGAAGCAAAAATTGTATAAAAATAAGGGTTAATGAAAGGCATATGGCACAATATTTAAATAGAGGATATGTAACCCAGAGCACTTTAGATAAAATAATTAAAAAAGATAAGAATGTAGATTTAAGCAATTTGTTATAATTTAGGATATATAATATTAATTTTTATAAAATAGTTTAATGAATATAAATTAAATACAGAAAACAGACCTGTTTTTTTTAAAAATAAAAAAGAGAGGTTTAATCGGCGTATGTTAAAATACAAAGTCGTTATACTAACCTTATAAAACAATATTCATCATCAGTTATAATATAGTATTTAATACTACATCTTCAGTTAATATACTTAAGTCAAATTTGTACTTAACTATGATAATAGTTTTAAAAAAGCCTAAATTAAAATCATAGCCTAAAGTTATACATTTTGGAATTAATAAATTTATCTCGTCTAATTATTAGTTATTATTTTCTTGAAAATCCATAAAACTTTTAATATTTTTCTCTAACCCTTCATGTTTTTATCATTTCATTAACGTTTATTAATGTTTTATACTTGAATTCATTAATAATCATGATATAATATTAATAAGGCTAGCCTTCAAATTTAATAAAAGGTGGTGTATGTGTATTTTGTTCATTGAAGAACGTCATCAAGAAATTCTAAAAATAATACAAAGTAAAGGGCGAATTTCAATAGGTGATATTCAAGAAATGTTTGACGTATCTGTTGATTCGGCTCGTAGGGATTTAAGAATTTTAGAAGAAAAAGGACTTTTAAAAAGAACACATGGTGGAGCTATTCCAATTATACAAGTTGGTTATAACCCTCCAAGACACAGAGATTTTAATACTATGGAAATTTATGAAAACTATGATGCTATAGCAAAAAAAAGTGTAGAATTTATACATGAAAATGATATCGTGTATTTAACAAGTGCATCGCTTGGATTTATCATGTTAAGATACCTTCCCAAAAATATAAGATATACTCTTGTAGTTAATTCTGTATCTTTAGCAGACGAACTTAAGTTTTGGGATAATATAACAGTTTACATCACTGGTGGAAAAATGAGAATGCATTCAACTGCCTCATTAGTTGATAGTTTTGCAACTGCATTTATAAAAAACATGCATTTTGATATTTGTTTAATAACAGGTGCCGGATGCGATGCAAATTTTGGTTTTTCAAATGGAACAGATGAAACTGCCACATTTCAAAGAACTGTTATTGAAAATTCTAGAAAAAAGATTCTCTTAATGCCCAATCAAAAGATAGGTTTTAAGGCATTTATAAAGGTCTGTGATATAAATAAGTTTGATACATTAATTACAGATTGGGATGCTGTAGAAGATGAATTAAATAAAATAGAAGAAAAAGGCGTAAAAGTTATTGTGGTTGATAAAGAATAAAATAAGGGGCTTTTTATCATGCCCCTAATTTTAATGTTATTTTTACTTTGTTAATATAAAATCTATATATATTTCAAAGGAATAATCATATCATTACCTTTTAATGTAATTAAATTGTCATACATGCAAATTACTCCCCCAGAACCTCTTTTAATTCCATGAATTTTATCTAATTTTTCAAAAGCATCTATATCATTTTTATTTGGATCTGCATGTTTTTTAACTTCAATAGGATAAAGTATGCCATTCTCTACAATAATAAAATCAATCTCATTTTGATCTTTATCCCTATAAAAATAAATAGGAGGGTCTAATATACCTGCATTATAATAACTTTTTAAAATTTCCGCTAAAACAAATGTTTCAAAAAAAGCACCTGCTTGAGCACCTATTTGTAATACATCTGACGTGAGCCAACGTGTTAAATAAGCAGCTAGTCCTGTATCGATAAAATATACTTTTGGTGTTTTTATAGTTCTCTTTGCAACATTATTGTAATAAGGTTGCAGCAGATAAACAATATTAGAAGCTTGTAAAATAGATAGCCAACGATCAGCAGTAGGTTGGCTTATACCAATATCACGTGATACCGAAGAAAGGTTAAGCAATTGCCCTGTAGAAGCTGCTATTACTGTCATGAACTTTAAAAATTTAACTTCATCACCAACTTGCGTAAGCTGACGAACATCTCGTTCAATATATGTCTTTGTATATGAAGCATAATATAGTTGCCAATCAAAGTCTTTATTTACAGCTAATTCAGGCATACTACCTCTATGGATTATTTTCCAGATATCTTTGTACTCAAACTCTTTTAAATAATTTTTTCTTTCGTTAAAGTATTCCTCAGTTGGTATAAAAGGTTTATTAAAATTAATATCTAATAATTCCCTAAGCGAAAAGCCTAATAAATTAAGGATTCCAATGCGCCCTGCTAATGACTCACTAACATTTTTCATCATATTAAAGCTTTGAGACCCTGATAAAAAAAATTGACCTTTCTTTTTTTCTTCATCAATAATTATCTTAATATAAGGAAAAAGATTGGGAGCATATTGTATCTCATCGATAAATATTGGAGGAGGAGTATTTTTAAAAAAAGTCCCAGGCTCATAAATAGCAGACTGAAGCATAATTGGATCATCTAAGCTAACATAAGCCATGTTTTCAGTAATTTTTTTTAAAAGTGTAGTTTTACCAACTTGACGAGGTCCAGTTACTATGACAGATCCAAACATTTTAGAAATTCTTTTAACCGAATCTTCAATATGACGCTTTATATACAAAGACCATACCTCCTTGGAATGAATTACATTTTGATATTGCAAATATCTACTTACATTATAAAATATGTTATAATATATTATAAATCGTTCATTAATAACTGTATATAGAAGTTGCAGAGAGAAAAAGCATATATAAGCGATAACCAAGCAGTCTTACTTCTCTGCGTAAAATATACAAGATACAAATTGAAGGGGTAAATCTTTATGATAAAAAACTTCACAAAACAAAAATTACAAGATGAAAAACATGTCTTAGGAACTTTTTTAGTATTAAATTCCCCTTGCGTAGCAGAAGTTTTATCTCATGCTGGGTTTGATTTTTTAATAATCGATATGGAACATGGAATGATTTCAATTGAAACTGCAGGGCTCATGATAAATTCCATGAAGGGCACAAATGTAACCCCATTTATACGAATCCCAGTAAATAGTCCTGTTGAAATAAAACAAGCTCTCGATGCAGGCGCATATGGAATCATGGTTCCTATGGTTAATAGCAAAGAAGATGCTCAACTTGCAGTTAGATCATGCCATTACCCTGCTTTAGGAATTAGAGGAGTTGGTGCAGGACATGCAAGCCTTTATGGGCTCAACATGGAAGAGTACATATCTAACATAGAAAAAGAAATTATGGTTATGGTGCAGATTGAAACTGAAGAGGGTGTTTTAAACATTGAAGAAATAGCTTCTGTTCCTGGAATTGATATTATTTTTATTGGCCCTACTGATTTAGCAAGTTCTTTAGGTGTCATTGGACAAAACAACAGTGAAAAACTTCATGATGCTATAAAAAAAGTTTTAGATGTATGTAAAAAATATAATAAAAAAATTGGCATCTTTTGTTTTACTTCTGAAGAAATAGTTAAGTATGCTTCAATGGGATTTTCATTTTTAGGCCTTGGGCTTGACTCTAGTTTCCTCTTAACTTCTGCTGTGCAAGCAATTGATGGAGTTAAAAAGCACATAAAAGAATGAATAATAAAATGGTGATAACTTTTATTATTTTTGATCTTATATCAATTGAAATCATAAAAAAACATAGCAAAGAGATACAACATAAGAACATCTATAAGTAACGCTTCAGATGTAAAATGTGTATCTCTTTATATGAGTTTAGTATAGGATTTAAAGCAAACTGTAGCTTTTTATAGATATTTTATTGAAAACTACAATTTAAGATAGTGATATAATGGAACTGTTACTTATAAAAATGAGCAAGTAATAGCTCATCTGTTATCTCTTCTTCAACTTCTTCGTCTTCATTATACTTTACACCCTGAGCTATAATTACTTTACCATCAATGTTGGTTAAGAAAGTGCCTTCAATCCTTGAACCATCTTTTAAAAAATAGCAACCCTTTCCTTCTATATAACTTTCATTAAACTCTCCAACATACTTGTTTCCATTATTATAGTATATAACTCCTTCACCACTCATTTTACCTAAAACAAAACTTCCTTCATAAAAAGCATCGTTTAAAAACACCTTTTTTCCTTTGCCATGAGGATATAAGTTTTCTAATTCTCCTTCATATATAGTGCCATTATTATATTCAATCCTACCATAAAATATAAAACCTCTATCAAATTCGCCTTCCACAATGTCACCATTTTCAAATGAAAATACACCAGGTCCATGGAAAATGTCATTTAAAAAACCTCCACTGTATGAATTTCCATTTTCAAAAAAACGGGTGCCTTTTTTATAGCTTGCATCCTCATTAAATTCACCATCAAATATAATATTTGATGAATCAAATAACTTCCCATTTTTAATATTGCCATCCAAAAACTCTCCAATAATTTTAAAATCATTTGGAAAATAAAGTTCACCATTTCCATGTAGTTTTCCATTAAATAATTCTCCAATGTAAATTACTGTATTTGAAAAATAAACTAAAGCTTTTCCTAAAAAAATATTTCCATCATTTTTATTGAATATGTATATAATATCCCTTTCTTCATTGTTCTCTAAAGGAAAGCCAATTCCATCAATTTCTTTATCTTGTGATTTTATATTAAAGTGCTTTTTATCTTTATTTATAAATTCTCCAAATAAAAAATAACCTTGACTAAAATTACCTTTAAATACTGCCCCATCTTTAAAAGTCATTTCCCCTACTCCATGGTAATAACCGTTACGAAAGTCCCCAATATAGCTTCCACCATTTTCATAAAAGAAATTACCCTTTCCAAAGAATTTCCAATTTTCAAAATATCCTTCATAATGATTTCCATTTTCATAATAAAAATCACCATATCCATTAGGAGCATCATCAGAAAATTCGCATTCATATCTATTGCCATTTTCTAAGCAATAAGTTCCATATCCTTGAAATCTACCTTTGACAAAATATCCATCATATTTATTGCCATTTATAAAGGTCAAAATACCATGCCCACCATAATATCCTTCTTTAAATTCCCCCTCATACTGCTCACCGCTAATATCATAGTACTTTCCAAAACCATCTCTAAAATTATCCTTTAAATTGCCTTCATATCTATCGCCATTAAAATAAAAAACCTTAGCTTCTCCATTTAATGTTAAATTTTTAAACTGGCTATAAGAAACTCCGCCACTAAAAAAATATAGTTTACCAGTTAAATAATCATCTAATTCTCTTTGCATGAATAATTTATTATTTATAAAGGGCACTATCTTTTTATCCTGAAAATCTAATACTGCTATACCATTAGAATCATTAGGATCATCAGAATTAATTTCAAAATCGTATTCTTTCTCATCTACTTTAATCGTGCCTTTCCCAAAAACTATATTATTTTTAAATTCACCTTTTATAATTGTTTTATCAAAATACTGTATAGATCCTTCACCATTTAAAAAATCATCTATAAATTGCCCTTCAATAATGGTATTGTTAGCCAAAATAATTTTTCCAGGGCCGTTTAATTTCCATTCTTTAAATTTTCCAATATAAATTTTCCCATCATTTGCAACATATTCACCTTCATAAGCTTCTCCCTCTTTAAATTCACCTTTAAATTCTTCACCATAAAAATTCACAAAAAATCCAGCCCCTTGAAATAAACCATCTGAAAAATTACCCTCATAAGTAGCTCCAGATCCCATATATAATTTACCAAAACCACTTGATAAATTATTTTTAATTTCACCATCATAGTAGGCTCCATTGTTAAAAAATATTATTCCTTTATCATCTTCTTTACTATATACAACGCTTGAAACCTCATTTTCTATATTAAATTCATTTAGCAGATCTTTACTATAATATAATTTTCCTTCTCCTAAAAAAGAACCATTCTTAAATTTTCCTTCATAACTATATCCATTAGCATAATGCAAAATACCATATCCAGAAAAAACATAATCTTTAAATTCTCCCTCATATGAGGATCCATTTTGTATATATAACTTCCCATTACCTTGGAATTTAAAACCTTCAAATTCGCCTTCATATTTGCGGTAGTTTTTATTATTTTTAAATATATATTTTCCTTCACCAATTAATCCTTGAGAATTAAAAGTACCTTCATAAAACCCTGAATCTTTTAAAAAATATCTTCCAAAACCATAGGTTGATCCTTCACGAAACTCTCCTATGTATTCATCTCCATCTTTATAAACCAAATGCCCTACTCCTTCATAAAGACCAAAACGAAATTCTCCCATATATTTTTTACCACTACCCCAAAATAGAGTTCCTTCGCCGTGATACAAACCATTTTTAATACCACCTTCATAGGTTTCTCCAGATCTAGTTAATACATAGCAGTTATTCAAAACTCCAATATATTTTATACCATCTATATATAAATCTTCGTTTTCTGTAATATAAAAAAAGCTATTTATGTCATCCACTTTTTCGCTTTTATAGATAAACCCTATTTTTAAAATTCTATTTTGCCCAAAATTAAAAGTATGTTTTTTTTCATATTTCAATGTTAATATACCAGTTTTCACAAAAAAGCTTTCGGTGAAATGACCTTGATAAACAAATCCATCACCAAAATCATATTTACCAAATCCATAAGGTTTACCATCTTTATATGTGCCTGTGTAAATCGTACCGTTTTTAAAGCACATCTTTCCCTTGCCATTTTCTTTATTATTTTTAAAATATCCTTCATATATTTTTCCATTGTTATAAAAGTATGTGCCTTTTCCATGCATTTTTTTATTTCGAAAAAAACCTTTATAGATATCTTGATTTTCAAATTTCACTTCTTTATAACTTTTTTTATAGCGAAGGTATAAATTAATTAAAATAATAATAATATATAAAATTAAAACAATATATTTAAAAATTATAACTTCACCACCTTTCTTCTCATGCTTTATTAAAATACTATAAAATAATCCAGAACATTGATGCTGGAACAAACCCTTTGCGTACTGTTTATTATGACATATTTGACAAGAAACCAAACGTTAGTGTATATGCTATAATATACACTAATTTGCATATTGTTTCTTATATCTTATTCGTAATTTTTAATCCTTTTTTTATTATATTAATATAGTACTACATTTACTTCATGTATAATAGATATTAATTAATTAACTTATACTACGACAAGAATGAAAGGAGTCATTTTATGGATACAGGCTATATTCCTCCTTATACTATTACAGATAAAATAGTAAATTTAATTTCCAGCATTACTGAAATTATTACTAAAATAAAAATAAATGATGCCATGAATAATAATCCTAAATTACGTCGAGATAATCGAATAAAAACAATTCATGCCTCGCTTGCTATTGAAAATAACTCATTGTCACTAGATCAAGTTACAGATATTATAAATGGCAAAAGAGTTTTAGGTCCTCAGTCTGAAATATGTGAAGTTAAAAATGCTTTTGAGGCTTATGAAATATTGCTAAAAATGAATCCTTTTTCAATTGATGATTTATTAAAAACACATAAAATATTGATGAGTGAATTGACAAAAGAAGCTGGTGTATTTAGACACGGAGGGGTAGGCGTTTTTGATGGTGAAAAATTAGTTCATATGGCTCCACCTGCTGAAAGAGTTCCTAGTCTCATTAAAGAATTATTAGATTGGACTAAAAGAACAGATGCCCATCCATTGATAAAAAGCAGTGTTTTTCATTATGAATTTGAATTTATTCATCCATTTGCAGATGGAAATGGGAGAATGGGAAGAATGTGGCAAACTCTTTTATTGCATAACTGGAATTCTTTATTTGGGTTTCTACCAATTGAAACTTTAATTAGAGAAAGGCAAGAAGAATATTATAGAGTACTTGGTGAATGCGATCAAAAAGCAGATTCTAGTAAATTCGTAGAATTTATTCTCACTTCAATTTATGATTCATTAAAACAAATTGAAAAAACCGATCAAGTTACCGATCAAGTTACCGATCAAGTCAAAAAATTACTTAGCTGTATGGAAGACAGATCATATACTTCAATAGAGTTAATGGAGCTGGTTGGGCTTAAGCACAGACCATATTTTAGAAATAATTATTTATTACCTGCATTAAGGGCTGGATTTATAGAAATGACAATACCTGATAAACCAAATAGTAGTAAACAAAGGTATAAGAAAAAATAACTAGGCTAAAAAGCCTAGTCAATTGTCCCTACTTCCTCTTGCCAGTCTACTAATAAATTGTATCGCTTTGCTTTAAATTTTAATACACAATATCCAGGGTCATCTGCATCTTTAAAATGATTGCTCATGCCCTCATACCACATTTCATGTCTACTATCTTTATCTGTTAATACTTCAATTTCTCCAACTAATGTTATATTATAAGCTCCATCTTTATTAAAGCATACACTTGCTTTGTTGCATTTTTCAATTCGTTTTACCTTATTGCTTTCAAGTCCTGAACAAAATGTTATCCATGATATGCCACAAGCTTTTGATGGAGTTATTGTTGAAGCAGTAGGATAACCATTTTGATCTATTAAAGCAAGTACACAAAATGGTTCAGAACCATTTGGTAAATTATGAGAAGTATTTTGCTCAATAATTTCTCCAGCCTTTTTAATAATTTCTTTATTCATTTTTAATCCCCCAAAGTTATTTTTTCTCTATAATAACACTTAAAACAAGACAACATCCTGTCTTATTTACTAATAACTTTCAAGTATTTTTTGTGCTATTTTCTGTATTTCCAGTGCAATATATAGAGGTTCTATAACTTTCACTTTACTTCCAAAACTTAAAAGCCAGCTAATTATATAATTATCATTTGTAAAACCAATTTCAAGTAGAAGCTTTTCATCCTCTGTTTCTTTAAAACAATCTGATCCATAAACTTCCATGATTTTATATTTTGTTTCTTTATCAAATATAGCTACCAATTTTTTATCATCTGAAAGGAAAGAATTTAAATCGCTTTTCTCAATTGGTATTTGGCAGGTCGAATATTTTCTATCCATTATTTGCAAATTATTTAACCGCATAAGCTTAAACATTCGCCAATCATTTCTATATGTACAAAAACCAAAAACATACCACGACATCCATTGAAAGATTACAAAGTATGGCTCAATAGACCTGTGCATTTGCCCTTTTTCATAACAATACTCAAATTCTATAAGTCTTTGATCATGTATAGCTTTTTTAATGAGCTCTATTTTTTCTGTTAGATTGTTTCTATAATGAGATGCTAAATCTATTATAATTGGTTCCTTCATTGACATAACTGCATCTTTTTTTAAAGATAGTTTATCTAAAATTTTTTCTATTTGAAGTTTTTCAGATACACTGCCAATTCCCTTTATTGCTGTAATTATAGAAGAAAGCTCATTATGAGTTAATACACTTTTATCAAGTTTAAAACCTTCAGAAATTGAAATACCGCCACCATAACCTTGATATGTTACTATTGGAATTCCTGCTTGACAAAGAGAATATATATCTCGACTTATGGTACGACAAGTAACCTCAAATTTCTTTGCAAGAAAGTTAGCTGTAACACGATTATCTTGAAGCAAAACTATAAGTATGCCTATTAACCTATCAAGTTTCATTCAATTATCCATTCCTTAGTTTCACCTCCCCTTTTATTTATCATGCTGAATGAGCGCTATATTGACTCCATTTACATCTTGTAAAAAAGCTAAAGATCCCACCAATGTTGGCACTGGTTCCATAGTGATTTTAGCTCCCTTTAATTTAAGCTCTTCTAGTACAGCTTTTAAATCATCAACTTCCATTCCAACAGAATAAAAACCAGTTTTATGTATGTTATCCTTTATAAGCTCTATCATGGTGTCCCCTTTTCCTTTCATCAATGTAATTACTATTTCAGGTTGGGGCTTGTACTGACTATCTATTTCAAATCCCATAACTTCAGAGTAAAATTTAATTGATTCATCCATATCTTTAACTATTAAAGTTACATATCTTACGTTTAAATCCATTAATATCCACCTCCATTCTTTCAAATATATATATCATTGACGATCCACTCTTCATTAACTTCTTTTTGAATTGTTATATTGTGTACTTTTGGGTTTTGATTTTTTATGACTTTATCCCAAAATAAAGCTGCAGGCTTGTTCTTTTTTAAAACCTTTATTTCCATTCTTCCTTTATAATTATTAAAAATAAAATTAAAAGCAAAAGATCCTAAACCATTTTTTCTATATTTTTTTAAAATAAAAAATTCAGCAATACTATTAGTTCCAATAGGTAAAAATGCAGGATACTTATTTATCATAAAAAAACCAGCAATTTTTTCATCTACAGTTACAATATATAAATCCCTATTATCTTCTATAAAATATAAATCTAAATATTTATAGCTAGGATAAAGCCCTTTTTCGTCAACATCATCTAAATAATATTCTGAAAAATCATATTCATACAGTTGGAACAAATTGTTAACTGTTTCTTTTTCTTTTAGTTTAGCTTTTCTAATTTCTATACTCATATTGTTATTCATCATAAAATATCCCCAATATACAATATTTTAATTTTCTATAAATCCAATTCTCTATATAATGATCTTCCCATCGCAATTAAACTAGATATTGTACCTACAATACCTGTGATTAAAAACATAAGCGCAATACCAGCTCCTGGCCCATATCCTACTAATATTGAAAAAAACTGTTGAAAGGGCGAACTTGCCATCATAAAAGGTTCAAAAACATGATCAGCTAACAGTCCTGACAGAAAAAGCCCTATTGGTACTGTAAAAAATTGTAGTGTATCTCTAGTAGAAAATACTCTTCCTTGCATGTGTACCGGAATTTTTATTCTCATAATTGTAGTCATATTTGCACTTATAAAAGGAATAGGTATATTGCCCAAAAATGCCGCAATTACCCAAATCCACACATTCCTTCCTATTGCCCATACAATGTTAGCTAAAACAAATGAAACTGCTAAAGACAAAAATATAACTTTTGTTTTACTCTTTGCAGATTTTAAAAATGCTACAAGAAAGCTACCTAAAAGAGTTCCAATTCCAACAAAAGATGAAACTAATCCAAGTACTTTTTGATTATCACCTGACCTTTTTAAAATCATAGCTGGCATTATGCCAAAACCAGTTAAATAGGCTAAAAAATTAATGAAAGCAAAAAACAATATTAAACTTAAAATAGCTTTATTTTCTTTTAAAAAATTTAATCCTTCAAAGCAGCTTTTTAAAAAACTCTCTTTTCTTTCAATAGATTTTATATAAGGAATAGGAATGAAAATAAGCAATGTAAAAAATGCAATTCCAAATGAAATAATATCTAATATAAATATATATTTTAACCCAATTAGACCCATTATTGCAGGTGCTAAACTTGGAGATAAAATATTTATGAGTGAATTTGAAAAACTTTGAAGTCCGCTAACTTTCAAATATTGATCCTTCTTAGCAAGTAAGCTTACAGCAACAATTGTAGCCGGGTTTTTAAAAGCATCTACAAAACTTAAAACAAAATTTATTAAGTACAGATGCCATATAAAAAGATTACCTGTATTATACAGAAAAAAGACCACTCCAATTCCTGCTGCACAAATAAAATTGCTAAAAAGCATAATCTTTTTCTTATCCCATTTATCAGCTAAGGTTCCTGCAATAAAACAGAATAAAACAGATGGCAAATAGGTAAATACGGAAAGATAAGCTATACTTGATGCACTACCTTTTTGATTATACGCCCAAATTATTAGTGCAAACTTCGTCATGGATGAACCTAGTGAAGAAATAGCTTCGCTTAGCCAAAGTAAAATAAAATCGTCTATATTATTTAATTTTTTCATAACTTTGCTCCTTAAATTATTTTATTTAAGAAATGCAAAGTCTAATAATTGATAAGTTTACTGCTCCATGCACAAAAAATTAGACTCTGCATGGAGCTAAAACAATGCAAAGCCTCATAAACCAAATCACCTCAAATATTATTTTTTTGCCTTCATGATATATATTATTATAACATAAATGATGCTTAATACCAAAAGGCATTAAGCATCTATATGTTTATATTATTCGTTTAACATCATTTTACCATTGACGTCCAGGATCATCTGCCATGCTATTAACTGTTCCAGCAGGATATAATACATTGTAATGATCTATTTTAGCACTATTAGTATTATTGTATAAAACAAATTCAAGTTTATAAGAACTTGATACTGCATATCCAATTATTCTATAACCTAAAATGTCTTTTGATTCATATTGAGGTTTTCCCAATAACTTTTGAATGTCGCTATAAGTAATATGGCTTAAAGATGCACTATTTGTGTCACGCACTTCAAAAATTTGCATTCCTTTGTTATAGCCAAATACAACGCCTTTCTTACTATAAACAGCATAAGTACCTTTAGCAGCTGCTACATAATTGTTTGAATCAGGTTTCCCCCATATATTCATAATAGTTCCAACATTTGATGTCTTAACAGCATAGTCACAGTTTATCACTTTTCCATTTTTAGCAGATGCTACAATTGATTGCAAAGTTGATGCTGCTGTGGCAGCTGAAACATTTTTGCTACCAAAGCTTACAAATAGAAAAGAAAAAAGTAAACATAAACTTAAAGTAATTGACATGCTACCTAGTAATTTTTTCATAATATTTCTCCCTCACTAAGTTTTTTTATTTTTATCTTTAAAAGATAAATTATACACTAATATTATAAGTCAATTTTATATAAATTGTTATTTTTTCATAACTTAAATTTCGTATAAATTTAAATAAATATTTTATGATATCCTTATTTTAAACATTATTCTTATATTAGTAGGTATGTAATTATTAAAATATAATCTTTTATTTGCTTTAGCAATCGATAATGTTAATATAAATTCAAATATATACTATTTATGTTTTAATAATAATGTTTAATAATCAATTAAACTAAAAATTCATGATAATTTGACAAAATATAATATTTCTAAAAAACAAAAATGAAATTAACCATTTTTAGAACAATGATTAATTTCATTTAAAAACTTATTTAAAACCTAATTTTTTCATTATATATTTAAATGGCCTTTTAAAAACATTTATATTTGGATTTAAGCTAAATATTCCCAATCCTAAACCTAATCCAGAAACTAAATTACCTACAAGATAGTATAAAAAATTAGATGATGCCGCTACCTCTCCATTTATAACATTACCTATTGCCCTTGAATCATTTTGGTCTAAATCTTTACCTGCATTTCCCGAACTTGTTAAATTAATTGTGGTGTTTGTTTTATTTGTGGAATTAGTTGTATTTTCTGTTTTACCTCCTGTATTTCTCATCACAGCAGTAGTAGTATTAATATCATTTAGTGGTAATGATTCTTTTAAAACAATAGTTAAACGAGCTTTGTTTATTTCATTTTCTCTAACCATTAAAATTTGTTCCTTTGGTATCAAATCATAATATTTATTAGATGTTGAAAATACTATTTTATATATTCCTACATCTAAGTTTTCAATAGCAGTTTCCGAATTAGCATTTAAAGTGATTTCTTTTACTATTTCATCATTTTTGTAAACTTTACCATATATTTGTTCATTGAAGTTTGCACTTAATTCATTTTCTAAAACAACAGTTGAATAAACATTTAAATTTGACTTCTTATTTATCTTTTCTACATTAAACAAAATCTTATTGCTGCTAGAATTAATTATGACATTTTTAGTTTCTTCAACCACTCTAGATCCATCATTAGGGATTATTTTAATTTTATTTAATCCAACATTTAGCTTTACAATATTTTTAACATTAGCTTTTAAGTCAAATTCTTCATTATCGTTTACTATTGCCTTTAGATTATCATATATTTTATTCTTAAATTCATCTACATAAGAGACATAAATCTCACTCTCAATTAACTTATTTTGTATAGCCTTAATATATGATAAATTTAAACCTACATCCTTCGTTAAATCTATAGCTATTGGATTTAAAAATTCTTGATAATAATTTTCCATATCGTCAAAAGTCACCATATAACTTCCTTCAGGAAGCGATTTTGTCATGTTAACCCCTGATACTAATTCAAATCTTTCATTATAATTGCCCTTTACGCTTTTAATAGTTAATCCAATTTTTTTGCTTTCAGCTAAATTTTTTCCATCTGTGCCCTTTATGGCAACCCCTATATTTAAATCGTGGTTAATAGATTTAACATTGGTCTTTTCAATTTCCATAGTTAAATTCATATCTATATTTAAGTTTAAATCAATTTTACCACCATTTTTAAATTTATATCCATTTACCTCTTTAAACTCTAATAAACAATTTCCTTCTGAAAAAATACTTGTCCAAATATTTTTTGAATTTGCAAAATCACTCACAAGTTCACCAGTATCTTTATTCTTCAAGGAAAATTTAAATAAAGCATTGTCATTAATTTTTTTACCATCTGAATCTTTTAAATCTAAGCTTAAATCAATTTTATGCTTTTTTTTATCTGTTTTTTTTTCAATTCTTACATCAACATTTACATCTTGGTTTAAAGAAATAAGAGGATTTGAAATTTTATAACTATATTCATAATTTTGATCAAACACAATTAAATAATTTCCCTCAGTTAATGTTCTTTGAAAACTTGTCCCATTCTTAATTTGGCCTGTATAATTTATATTAGGATTGTCATCGTCTATAATTTTAAATGGAAATGATTTATCTAATTCATTAACTAAATTATTTTTTTCATCATATACTTTTGCATTTAATTTTAGTTTAAACTTATTTTTTAAGCCTTTGAAAATAATATTAGCATCTTGAGAATTTTCTGTTACATTTATAACTTTTGTTCCATCTTGAAATAAATAACCATCAGTTTCTTTCATTTTAAATGTGTATAAGCCTAAAGAATCAGCTTCATATTGCAATGTTTGTCCTTGTTTTACCTTTATTTGTTCTTTTTCTAAATTAGGTTTTGTAACAAGCACAGTAAATTCTTCGCTGCTTAAAGCATCATTTTCAATATTTAATTTTATATTAACCTTTTTAATATGGCATTGTAAAACCATGTTAATTACATTCGAATTTGAGTTTACTTCAAAATCATAAATTTCCTTTTCACCTTCATGACATGGCATATCAACAATAATGCTATATTTTCCATTGTTAAGTATTCCTAAGTCATTTTCACCATTTGATAAATCTAAATTTTTAAATAATTTATCATCCTTATATATTTTAGAATTAAACTTTCCATCATTCTTATAATTTAAAACAACTTTAATATCCCCATTGTTTTTCTTTATGCCATATTGTTCAAGCTTTGTTATATTATTTTCATCTATATTTAAAATTAAATTTTCAATTGAATATAAGTTTTTAATATTTTCCGGTAAAATTATTTGAAAATTATATTGTCCCTTTTTTAAATTTAGAAAAACGCTATCAAATGGTCTTATGTCTACTGTATTGTTATAACCATCACCTGTTATAAGCAATTTAGATTGAAAATCACCATTTATAATTTTTCCACCTTCATTTTTAATGATTAATTGATAAATTACATTTCCTTTAACTTGATCACTAGACTTTTTTACATTAAAATCTATTTTTTGGGAATCATCATCCTTCAATGTAATATTTTTTATTAGAGGATTGTCCGAAGTAAAAGATTGGTCTTTAACAAGTTCAACAGTGTAATCACCTTTAGATATATCATAAAAATTTTGAGGACAATTTGATTTGACTTTTGACTCATTGATGATGTTTCCAGTTTTATCTTTTATGATTATATTAAACTGACTATCAAAATCGCTATTTATATTTATAACAATTCTTTCTTTATCATTAACTTTTTCTATTTGAAAATTTACGCTTTTGCTTTTATTATCAACATCAACAGTTTGTACCTCTTGTGATAAAGCTTTTAAATTATCCGGTAAAATTAGGCCTACTTTATAAGATCCATTTTTAATATCTTTAAATATTATTTTGTCCTTATATATAAAATCTTTCACAATTCTATTCGTCCCATCTTCATTTTCACAAAAAGCCTTAATATTGTTTGTTGTAAGTATATTTTCTTCATTAAGTTTGTCAGTAGATTCAATATTTACAACAATAGAGTTACTATTTATTTCACTGCCATATGCACTGCTATTTATGAATAGAAAAAAGAATACGTTTAAAATAATGAATATGCTTAGAAAACTTCGCATACACTACTCCTCCAAAAGTGAGTATATAATAATTGTTATTAATTACTTTAGCATATTTAGCCCACATTTTCAATAATTGTGGTGAAAACACAAAAATTTAACATATGGCAAAAGATATTTGTCGTTTGCAAAGCAAAATTCATATTGTTTTTTTATTTATACCCAATATAAGTAATATTTTTAAATAATAAATATTATGTTTTAATATTGATTATAGTCTTAAAATAATAAAAAAAATATCTTTGTTTAATTTTATGCTGTGTTATAATTATATATTATATTTATGGAGGATTGCACATGTATAAAGTTGTAGAAAAGTTTCTTAAATATGTGTCATATGATACAAAATCAGATAACTTAAGTGAAAAAGTTCCTTCAACAGACGGGCAAATTATGCTTGCAAATGTACTTAAAGATGAGCTTATATCTTTAGGTTTAAAGGATGTAAGTTTAGATGATAATGGGTATGTAGTTGGTACCTTGCCATCAAATTGTGAAAATCATAATGGGAAATCTCTCGGGTTGGTTGCTCATATGGATACATCTCCAGATGCTGAAGGCAAAAATATAAATGTTAAAATAATCAAAAATTATGATGGAAATAACATAATTCTTAATGAGGAAAAAAACTCAATTTTATCTCCTAAAGAATTCCCAGAACTTAAAAATTACATTGGAAATGATCTTATTACAACTGATGGAACAACGCTTTTAGGTGCAGACGACAAAGCTGGAATAGCAGAGATAATGACTGCTGTTGAATATTTAACATCTCATCCTGAAATAAAACATGGAAATATAAAAATTTGTTTTACTCCTGATGAAGAAATTAGCAGAGGAACAAAATATATAAACTTAAAAATTTTTGATGTAGATTATGCTTACACAGTAGATGGCGGCTCCATTGGTGAAATTGAGTATGAGAATTTCAACGCTGCATTTGCAAAGGTTACAATTCAGGGAAAAAGCGTCCATCCTGGTACTGCTAAAAATAAAATGATTAATTCCATTTTAATTGCCAATGAATTAATAAATAAACTTCCAATATATGAAACTCCACAAAATACTGAAAAATATGAAGGCTTTTATCACGTTACTTCTATAAATGGATCTTGTGAACAGACAGTTGTAGAAATAATTATTCGAGACTTTGATATAAAAAATTTTGAAAATAGAAAAGTATTTTTAAAAAATATCATAAAAGATATAAATAACAATATGAATAATGAATTAATTAAGCTTACAATATCTGACCAGTATTTTAACATGAAAGAAAAAATTGAACCTGTAATGTTTTTAATAGATAATTTAAAAAGCGCCATGGTTGAATGCGGTGTAACTCCAAAAATACAACCTATACGCGGTGGTACTGATGGTGCAAGTTTATCTTATATGGGCATTCCAACTCCAAATATGTTTACTGGTGGCGAAAATTTTCATGGAAGATTTGAATATATTCCTATCCAATCAATGGTTAAAGCTGTAGATGTTATTGTAAATTTAGTTCAAAAGTTTGTATATTAATTTCAATTAAAAAAGGCTAAAATATAATTCTAGCCTTTTTTAACTGTATTTAAATATTTTTTATCAAAAAAATAAATGAAGTGCTTGCTAAAAATTTCCACTATGGCTTATAAATAAATTTACTCATAAACTCAGGAATGACCTCCGTAGCATTGGCACTTATATAAAATTCTATACTATATTTTTTTGCAATTTCTTCAAGCTTTGAAAATAGACAGTCCATATCTTTTAAATTCTCATTTTCAATAATATTAGAGATACCATCAACAAAAATATATTGAATGTCATAGTTTTGAGACATGATTCCACAAAGAAATCCATAGAAATTACTAGAATTTACTATGTCATATTCTTTTGTAGTGACAAACCTAATGTTTCTATGAATTTCGTGCATTGGTCTATTATCATCATCAATAAACACAATGTCACCACTGCAATTTTCCACCTTTTGGTTTGCCATCTCAATAATTTGTTTTGATTTTCCACTACCTCTTTCACCTATGATTAAATGCACCATTATTTATAACACCCCTATCTTTTTTTTAAAGGTTTACACAAATTATACACTTTTTTGGTTTTTATTTCAACCTATATATATTATTATACTAAACTGAATTAAAAAATCAATTTATTTATAAAAATTAAAAATTTAAAAAGGTTCAGAACAGTCTGAACCCTTTAATGTATCTTCTCTATAGAATAATCCTCAATTATAAATCTACCATCATTTTCTAAAAAGTTCACAACTTTTGAAAGCATGCTATCTACATTGATAGAATCATTTGAAACGCATACTACTGATATTTGAGCATTTTTCCATATATCATTTAAGCCAGTTTCAGCTACAGAAACATTAAATCTATTTCTTAGCCTTTCATTTAAACTCTTTATAATTTGCCTTTTATCTTTAAGTGAAAAGGCTTCAGCTAAATATAATTTAAACATTAAAACTCCAATGACCATAAAATCACCTTTTTTGCTTACATTTTTGGAACAACTTCCACTCCAATAATTGATAAAGCATTTTTTATAACTTGATTGCAAGCTTTTACAAGCATCAACCTAGCATATTTAATATTATCTTCTGAATTTAGTATAGCACATGAACTATAAAATTTATTAAATTTTTTCGCAACATCTATAGCATATCTAGTAACTACAAATGGTTCAAGTCTATCCATAGCTTCTATTAAAGTTTTATTAAAGCTAGATAATGTTTTTATAAGCTGAATTTCTTCATTTGTATTTAACAATTCATAATCCACATCTTGTTTTAAATCTCCTGCTTTTTCTAAAATAGAATTTCCTCTTGCATAAGCATATTGAACATAAGGCCCTGTTTCTCCTTCAAATGATAGCATTTCATTCCAATCTATTATAATATCTTTTTCTTTGCTATTTTTTAAATATGTGAAAATAATTGCGCCAACTCCAACTTTCTCAGCTACTTCTTCTTTATTTGAAAGATTGGGGTTCTTTTCTTTAATTATTTCACTTGCTCTTTTAACGGCATCATTAAATAATTCCTCAAGAAAAACAACCTCTCCTTTTCTTGTAGAAAGCTTTCTATCTGCAAACCTTACAAGTCCATAACCAACATGTATACAATCTTTTGCAAAGGAATATCCCATTAATTCTAATGTTTTAAAAACTTGCTTAAAGTGAAGAGCTTGATCTATGGCAACTACATATAAGGATTTGTAAAATTTAAATTTTTCATATCTATATTCTGCAGCCGTTAAATCACGGGTTGCGTAAATTGTGGCACCATCTGCTTTTTTTATGATGCAAGGTGGCATGTTGTATTCTTCTAAATTTACCACAACAGCTCCTTGAGACTGCGTTAATAATCCTTTTTCTGAAAGCTCCTTTATGGTTTTATCCATTTTATCATTGTAAAAGCTTTCTCCTTGATAATAATCAAACTTTACACCAATTCTGTCATAAATCTTTTTAAACTCCTTTAAAGAAAGCTCAGTAAATCTCTTCCAAAGCTTAGTTTCGTCTTCGTTTCCATCTTCAAGGTTTTTAAAATGCTTTCTTGCTGCATCATCAAGAGATGGGTCCTTTTCTGCTTCTTCATGGAATTTAACATAAATTCTTAAAAGCTCCTTTATTGGATCATTATTTAAAGCTTCCTCATCCACCCAGTGGTTATAGGCATATATTAATTTTCCAAATTGTGTTCCCCAATCTCCTAAGTGATTTATAGCAATTGGATTGTACCCTAAAGCTTTGTAAATTCTATATATTGAAGCCCCAAGGACAGTTGTTGAAAGATGACCTAAATGAAAAGGCTTTGCAATATTTGGAGATGAAAAATCTATTGGTATATTTTTATTTTCTCCAATGCTAGAATTTCCATAGTTTTCTTTTTGAGTCAATATTTCTTCTATAGTATTTTTTATTAAAACGGATTTTTTAATAAATACATTAATGTATGGGCCTAATGCTTCTTTTTTTTCAAAAACCTCATTATTTATTTTTTCTTTTATATCCTGTGCTATAATGTTAGGAGCTTTTTTCATCTCTTTTGATAGTTTAAAGCATGGAAAGGCAAAATCTCCCATTTCCTCCCTTGGAGGTATTTCAATTAAGTTTAGTATATCTTCTTTGTTTAAGTTTGTATGATTTTCTAATTCATCTGCAAAAATTAATTTATAGTCCATTTTTTCCTCCTTTTAAAAATAAAAAAGCCTCTTAAAAAATATTAAGAGACGAAAAATTCCGCGGTACCACTCTAATTGACTAAAGTCCACTTAAATTTTAAGGCATAAATGCCGCTAGGTCGCAAAAAGCTAATAGCATCTCAGAGACTCTTTTCATTTATATTTTAATACAGGCTCACACCATACCCTGCTCGCTTAAATAAAATCATAAATTACTATTCTCTTCATTGATCAATATTTTATATACATTAGGATACGATACTTAAATTTAATTGTCAACTAAATTAAAATGTGTTAATATAAATTTATAATACTTCAGGCATAGAGTTTTTGAGTAGCCAGGGCATTTAGGTATTTCTTTATGCTTTGGCTCATTTTATTTTATTATAAAGGAGTTTTGCATTATGAAAAAAGTTTTAAATGATCCCAAAAATGTAGTAGATGAAATGCTTAAAGGTTTGTCCTATGCTTATCCAGACGACATCGAAAGAATCGAAGGATTTGACGTAATTGTCAGGAAAAACAAAAAATCTTTAAAAGTAGCTTTAGTAAGCGGTGGTGGCTCTGGTCACGAACCTTCTCATGCTGGTTTTGTTGGTGAAGGCATGCTTGATGCAGCTGTATGTGGATCTGTTTTTACTTCTCCTACTCCTGATCAAATTTTTGAGGCAATAAAAAAAGTTGATGGAGGCTCTGGTGTTCTATGCATAATTAAAAATTACACTGGAGATGTTATGAATTTTGAAATGGCAATGGAACTTGCAGAAGCTGAAGGAATTGAAGTTGATAAAGTAGTTATAGATGATGATGTAGCTGTTGAAAATAGCTTATATACTGTTGGAAGAAGAGGAATTGCTGGTACTGTACTATTACACAAAATAGCTGGAGCTAAAGCTGAAACAGGAGCCACCCTTAAAGAAGTTAAGGAAACTGCTGAAAAAGTCATTAAAAATGTTCGCAGCATGGGAATTGCACTTGCTCCTTGTATTGTTCCTGAAGCCGGAAAACCTAATTTTATTTTAGATGAAAATGAAATGGAAATTGGAATGGGAATACACGGAGAGCCTGGAGTTAAAAAAGGTGAATTAAAAACTGCAGATGAAATAACAGATATTTTAATGGGTAAAATTTTATCTGATTTAAATTTTAGCGACAATGATGAGGTTTGTGTTCTCGTTAACGGTTTAGGTGCAACTCCACTTATGGAACTTTTTGTTGTAAATAAAAGAGTTCATGAAATTTTAGATGAAAAGTCAATTAAAATCCATAAAACTTTAGTTGGAGAATATATGACATCAATAGAAATGGCTGGATTTTCTATATCTGTGTTAAAGCTTGATGATGAATTAAAGGATTTATTCGATGCTAAAGCAAATACTATAGCTTTTAAACAATTTTAAGGAGATTTTTTTAATATGACTGTAAACAGCGAAACTGTAAAGTCCATAATACTTAATATATCAGAGAATATTGAAAAAAATAAAGATTATTTAACTGAACTTGATTCTGCAATTGGAGATGGCGACCATGGTTCAAATTTAAACAAAGGCTTTAAAAAGGTTTCAGAAAAGCTTAAAGCTTCAGAGTTTAAAAATGTTGGTGATGTTTTAAAAACCGTAGCTATGGAACTTATTTCAACTGTAGGTGGAGCATCTGGACCTTTATATGGATCTTTCTTTTTAAAAGCTGGTACATTTTCTAAAGACATGGAAACAATTGATTTTAAAGATTTTTGTGACATGCTTGATGCTGCAGTTAATGGAGTTAAAGCCAGAGGGAAAAGCGATATAAATGAGAAAACTATGCTCGATGTTTTAATTCCTATTTCAAAATCCTTTAGGGATTCTTTAGATAAAAATGAAGACTTTTTATCTGCACTTAAACATGCCACTGAAATTGCTAATGAAAGATGTGAATTTACTAAAACAATTGTTGCAACAAAAGGAAGAGCTTCTTATTTAGGTGAAAGAAGCATTGGTCATATTGATCCTGGTGCTATGTCGAGCTACTTTATGTTAGAATCACTTTATTCATTTTTTAATGGTAAAAATGTATGATTTCATTAATTTTACTTTCTCATAGCTTTAAAATCGTAGATGGTATTAAAGATTTACTAAGTCAAATGGTTAAGGATGTAAATATATATGCAATTGGTGGAACCGCAGACGGTGACATTGGATCTGATTATACTTCTATGAAAAATGCCACCTATGATTCCCTTAAATTAGGGGAAGCTATTGTTCTATTTGACCTTGGAAGCACAATTATGACCATGGAAACAATAATTGATGAACTTTTAGATGAAGAAAAAGAAAAGATTAAAATTGTTGATGCAGCTTTTGTTGAAGGTGCTATTGAAGCGGCAGTTGCCATAGAAATTGGAGAAAGTATTGATAATATAGTAAAAAAGCTTAGATCTTTAAAATTAGGAAAAATACAATAAATATAGCCACTTCGTTTAGAAGTGGCTATAAATTTAAGGCTTATTTTGCCCAACCAAATGTCCTTTTAACTGCTTCATTCCATCCTGCTATAAGTTTTTCACGTTTTTCTTTATCCATATTAGGAGTAAATATTCTATCTACGCTTGCATTTTTAGCAATTTCCTCTTTATCTTTAAAATATCCCACAGCAAGTCCTGCTAGATAAACAGCACCAAGAGCAGTACTTTCAATAATTGATGGTCTAATTACTTCAACATCTAAAATATCTGCTTGGAATTGCATTAAGAAGTTATTAGCACATGCTCCGCCATCAACTCTTATTTGTTTTATATCAACTCCTGCATCTACTTTCATTGCTTTTATTACGTCATTGCTTTGATAAGCAAGTGACTCAACTGTAGCCCTTATAAAGTGCTCTTTTTCAACTCCACGTGTTAAGCCTAATATAGCTCCTCTAGCATATTGATCCCAATAAGGTGCTCCAAGTCCTACAAATGCAGGAACTACATAAACTCCATTAGAATCTTCAACTTTATTTGCATAAGCTTCTGTAAATGCAGCATTATCTATCAATCTAAGACCATCACGAAGCCATTGAATAGCAGCACCAGCTATGAAAACACTTCCCTCTAATGCATATTCAACTTTTCCATCAAGCCCCCAAGCTATAGTAGTCAATAATCCATTTTTAGATTCAACTGCTTTTTCCCCAGTGTTCATGAGTATAAAGCATCCAGTTCCATATGTGTTTTTAACCATTCCTTCTTCAAAGCAGCATTGGCCAAAGAGAGCAGCTTGTTGGTCTCCTGCAATACCTGCAATTGGAATAGTCCCATTAAACATGTCAATACAAGCATCACCATAATGATAACTAGATGGTCTAACTTCTGGAAGCATACTTTCTGGAATATTTAATTTTTCTAATATTTCTTTATCCCATTCTAAAGTATGTATATTAAATAATAAAGTCCTTGAAGCATTTGAATAATCTGTAACATGTACTTTTCCTTTAGTTAAATTCCAAATTAACCATGTATCTATTGTACCAAATAAAAGCTCTCCATTTTCTGCTTTTTCTCTAGCACCAGGAACGTTTTCTAATATCCATCTAACTTTTGTACCTGAAAAGTATGCGTCTACAACAAGTCCTGTTTTTTCTTTAATTGCTTTATCAAAACCTGATGCTTTAAGCTCATCACAGTATTCTGAAGTTCTTCTACATTGCCAAACAATTGCATTGTAAACAGGTTTTCCTGTGCTTTTTTCCCACACAACTGTAGTCTCTCTTTGGTTAGTAATTCCTATTGCAGAAATATCAGATGCTTTAGCTCCTATGCGTGCCATAGCTTCAGCTGCTACACCTACTTGGCTTGACCATATCTCCATAGGATCATGTTCAACCCAGCCAGCTTTTGGATAAATTTGTGTGAATTCTTTTTGAGCAACACTAATGATCTCACTCTTTTCATTGAATAAAATACATCTAGAACTTGTAGTCCCTTGGTCAAAAGCCATTAAGTATTGTGACATAAAAAAACCTCCTATTATTTATAAAATATATGAATTTTATATAAAATTAAATTCATACATAAACATTTTTAAGTTGTTATCCAAATTTATTAAATTGAACTTTATATAATAAGATCCCAAACTTTATGACATGTTGTAGAAATAGCAACTGCTCCAGAAGATAATGATTCAATTACATCCTCCTTAGTGCTTATAAGACCACCTGCAATTATAGGAATTTTTATTAATGTTTGCATATATTTTATTACCTTACTTGCAGATCCTGGCATTACTTCAACTGCTGTTGGAGAGTATTCTAAAATGCTCTTTATACCAGTTTCAAGAGATTTTGTATCTATGGCAAATATTCTTAAGATAGAAAGTATTCCATTATTTTTTATATGTTTTACATTAGAAGGTTTGGTAGTTATTATGCCATCTGGATTTATTACCTTTTTCAAATACACTATTCCATATTGATCGCTTTTTAGCCCTTCTATCATATCTATGTGTATAAAAACTATAACATTTTTTTTTCTTAATTTGTGCAAAGCATCTTCTAATGTGAATAAGTTACCATATAATATAAATACAATTTTAATGTCTTTTTCCAAAATTCTTTCTAAGTCTTCATCACATCTTATAGCTCCAATAATAGGGTTATCAACAAGGCAATCGTAAAAATCATTATAATCTTGCATATAAATTACCCTCTCTTTAATAAGTTTAAAAGGACTCTTAATTATATTTTATACAACTTCTCTGGTTGCTACAAGATCAATACCCGTATTTGCGATATTTTTTAAAATGATATTACCTATTTTTATAGGAACATCCACTTTAACATCCTTTATAGCTTTAGCACATTCCATAATTTTATCCTTTGGTACTTCTTCTTTTGATTTAACTGAAACAAGTTTCCCATTTACTGTTTTTATAGATGAAGTAAAAAATCTAACAGGATTTTCTAATTCTTTAATAGCGTAATTTTTGCCTATATTACATTCATTGCCATAAACTTTTATTTCATCATTTATTGCTTCAACTTTTAATTCACAGCCAACTGGACAACCAATGCAAATAAAACTTTTCATTTTTTTCCCCCATAATTA
Source organism: Clostridiaceae bacterium (assembly GCA_031549885.1). GTDB lineage: Bacteria > Bacillota > Clostridia > Clostridiales > Clostridiaceae > WQUF01. The sequence goes on along the minus strand of JAVBPD010000006.1, from coordinate 41,981 downwards.
AGATTTTATTATTTTTATGGAAATATTCTTTGGCATAATAGTTTGATTTTTTAATTCTATGAATTCCATTTCACCAGGTGTAAGTATTCTCTTTTTCTTTCTATACACTTCTTCTTCATCAAAATATGCGCAAACATAACAATTTCTATAGACATCGTTACATCTAAAATAAATACTTAAACCATCTTTTATGGAATTTGGAAAAGCATAATTAGGAATGGTATATCTAACACCAAATTCAGGATTTATACTTATAACTTCTTCTTTGATAAGTTCATTATTTAAATATTTTGCCACACTTTCAGCAGCTTTATACGCTTCTTTGCTTACATTATCTACTAAATCGTGTACATGCAAAACATTGCCACAAGAAAAGACTCCTTCAATATTTGTCTCTAAATTGCTATCTACAATAGCTCCACCAGTAATTTTTGACAAGTTTACTCCTAATTCTTTAGATAATTCATTTTCAGGAATAAGTCCAACAGATAATAAAAGCGTATCGCATTCAATTATTTTTGCTGTTTCTTCTTTAGGCAGCTTATTTTCATCTACCTCACAAACTTCAATAGCGCAAAGCCTTTCTTTTCCTATTATTTTAGTTACTGTATGGTTATACTCTATAGGTATTTCAAAATCATTTAAACATTGAGCAATATTTCTTTTAAGTCCACTTGAGTAAGAAAGCAATTCAAATACTCCTAATACTTTCGCACCCTCAATGGTCAGCCTTCTTGCCATAATAAGTCCAATATCTCCAGATCCTAATATTACAACCCTCTTACCAGGCATTAATCCTTTTAAATTAATGAATTCTTGGGCAAGACCTGCAGTAAATATCCCTGAAGGTCTGCTACCAGGGATATTAATGGCACCTCTAGGTTTTTCTCTACATCCCATTGCTAAAATCACCGCTTTAGCACAAATTTCTACAACACCATCTTTAGTCAATGCTATTGCAACTTTATCCTTTGAAATATGAATTACCATAGAATTTAGCATAATTTCAATATTGCTATTTTCTATCATTTTCTCAAAGCGGTTTGCGTATTCAGGACCTGTTAATTCTTCTTTAAAAATATGAAGTCCAAATCCATTGTGAATGCACTGGTTTAATATACCACCTAAAGTTTTATTTCTCTCAACTATTAAAATATTACAAATGCCAAGCTCCTTTGCCTTAGCCGCTGCAGCAAGGCCTGCTGGTCCTCCGCCTATTATTAATAAATCAACATATTTCATTTTTTTCTCTCCTTATAGATCATCTTTAATGTTATTAGCAATTAAATTTGAACCCCTGCCAAATTTAGTAACATCAAAAGGAGATATATTTAATTCTCTGCACATTATTTCTATTACCTTTGATGTGCAAAATCCTCCTTGACACCTTCCCATACCTGCTCTTGTACGCCTCTTTATTCCATCTAAAGTTCTCGCTCCAAGAGGACGCCTTATTGAATCAATTATTTCTCCTTCAGTTATAGTTTCACACCTGCAGACTATTTGGCCGTAAGCTTTATTTTCTTTAATAAGCTCATTTTGTTCCTTTAAACAAAGCTCACTAAATTTTTTTGTAGATATTCTATACGCTTGAAAATACTTTTTTTCATTTGCTTCAAAAATATCTATAATAATTTTTGAAATATGCTCAGCAATTGAAGGTGCGCTACTTAATCCTGGAGAATTAATTCCAACTGCATTTATAAAATTCTCATCATCTAATTTTTCAATTATAAAATCGTCAAAATTAGAAAGATTTGCTCTTAAACCAGAAAATGAAGTAATCGTACTTGAAACAGGAAGATGCTTAACGCTTTTTGACCCTACTTCTACAATATTCATAAGAGTATCTCTTGTGGTATCAAAATCAGTTTTATCTTCAATATCTTCAGAGCTAGGGCCTATTAATAGATTATTGTGTACTGTAGGAGTTACAAGAACCCCTTTTCCCATCCGTGAAGGCAATTGAAATAATGTTTTTTCAATGAAACCCTTTTCTATCTTATCCGTCAATAAATATTGCCCTTTTCTTGGCAATATTGAGTACTTCTTTGAAGATACAAAATTATTTATTTCATCGCTATATAATCCAGCAGCATTGACAATAAATTTAGCGTTAACTAATCCCTTTGAAGTACTAATAATGTAATGATCATTATCTTTAGTTATATTTAAAACTTTATGATTTAGAAAAAACTTTACACCATTTAAATAAGCACTTTCAGCAAATGCTACAGTAGCCTCATAAGGGGATATTATGCCGCCAGTAGGCGCATATAAAGCTTTATAAACATTATCACTTATACTTGGTTCTATTTGTTGAACTTCTTCATTACTCAATATTTTTAAATTTGGAACATTATTTTTAATCCCTTGATCATAGAGCTTATAAAGTCTTTTCATATCTTCTTTCGAAAAACATAAAACTAAGGAACCATTTCTTTTAAATGGTATATCAAGATCCTTTGAAATCTTTTCATACATAAAATTTCCAAGAACATTAAAATGAGCCTTTAGGGAACCTGGTTCAGCATCATAACCTGCATGCACAATACCGCTATTTGCTTTAGATGTTACCGATGACACTTCTTCATTTTCTTCAAGTACCACAACATTTAAATCAAATTTGCTTAAATATTGAGCAACGGCTGATCCAATAATGCCAGCTCCTATAATTACAACATCAAACATAAAATCCTCCAAATTAAAATAAAAAGCTGCCAAACACAAAACTATTGCAGTTTTATATTTGGCAACTCAAAACTCAAGCCTAATAATTACGTTAATAGTAACATTTTTATTTTAAAAAATCAATACTATTTTTAATGTAAAATTTTTTTATCTAAAATACGTTTAAAATATAAAATTAATGTTAATAATTACCATAAAAGTAAATCAGGTGATTGAATGAAAATTAAGTATTTTTTATATTTTTTTATTACACTTTTAATTATAATATCAACTGCAATCATTTATAGAACTATAACAATTGAAAGTTTAAAGACAAGTATCTACAAGACAAAAACCATTGAAACTTCTATCGAAAGCAACAAAATAAACAATACTGGAATTTTAGCTTCTCAACTTAAAGAAGATTATTTTCCATCAAACGGCAAAATAATTTCATTAAATTACAAAGTTGGAGACAGCATTTTAGAAGGTCAGGTTTTAGCTAGCATTGAAAAAGAAAAATTTCCTGAAACAGAAAACATCATAGCTTTAAAAAGCGGCACAGTTACTTCTATTCAATATTCCGTTGGCGAATATTACGACTCAAAAAAGCCTATCATCACAACAGAAGATCTTTCATATATGAAAGTCTTAGTAAATTTAGAAAGCGACGAGTATGAATATATCAGATTAAACCAGAAAGCAATAATTAGCACTCAATTTCTTCAGTTTAAAGGTAAAATATCCTATATAAGCCCCACAGGAGTGGGTGATTATACTAACTCAAGCAAATCATACTTGCCCATTGAAATAACTTTAGATGGCAAGTTAGATAACCTTAAAAGCGGTATAAAAGTTAATGTGAGCATAATAATAGAAGAAAAGCAGAACATCATAGCCATAGATTCAAGCATTATAAAAAAAGATTTAAACGGAACTTATGTATATATATTAAAAGACGATATGGCTCATAAAAGATATATAAAAACTGCCACTCAATTTTCAGACAAATTAGAAATAACCGAAGGGCTTAATAAAAATGATGTTGTTATTTTAGACCCTAATAACAGTTTAGTTGAAGGTCAAAAGATAATACCAGAAGAATCTATTCCTGTAAACAGCCCTCTTTACACCAAATAAAATTATATGCATTATTTAATGAATATTTTTTAAAGTTATGTTAAATTAAATATATAACTAAAATATTTATTAGGAGATGTTTTTAAATGCTTTTAATCAAAAATGCCCACATTTATACTATGGAAGGTAAAGAATATGAAAATGGTTCTATACTCATAGAAGATGGTAAAATCAAAAAAATTGATGAAGAAATTGAAGAAGTTAAGGATATGGAAATTATTGATGCATGTGGCAATCCTTTATTCCCTGGATTTATTGATGCTCACTGCCATCTTGGCATGGAAGAAGAATCCATGAGATTTGAAGGTGATGATATAAATGAAATTACTAACCCTGTTACTCCTGAGCTTAGAGCTATAGATGCCATTAACCCTATGGATGGTAGTTTTTTAGATGCAATAAAAGGCGGCATAACTACTGTTATGACAGGCCCTGGCAGCGCAAATGTCGTAGGCGGCCAATTTGCCATTATTAAAACCTTTGGTGATAAGGTTGATGACATGATAGTAAAAGAAAATGCTGCTATGAAAATAGCTTTTGGAGAAAATCCAAAATTTTGTTATTTAAAAGAAAAGAAAGCTCCATATACCAGAATGGCCATAGCTTCTATTTTAAGGCAAGCTCTTACAGATGCAAAAAATTATAAGGCAAAAAAGGAAGCATCCGCTTTAAAAAATGAACCTTTTGATATTGATTTGAAATGGGAAGCTATGATCCCAGTTCTTTTAAAAGAAATTCCATTAAAAGCTCATGCACATAGAGCAGATGATATTTTAACAGCTCTTAGAATTGCAAAAGAATTTGATGTGAATATTACCTTAGACCATTGCTCAGAAGGCCACCTTATTGCAGATCATATTAAAGATGCAAAAGTAAACACAATTATTGGCCCAACTATGATATTTAAATCAAAAGTAGAAGTTAAAAATAAAAGCTTTATTACTCCAAAAGTTATGTATGAAAAGGGTATTCCTTTTGCCATTATGACTGACCATCCTGTAATTGAAGAAAAATACCTTCCACTTTGTGTAGCATTATATATAAAAGAAGGTCTTCCTGAAGAAGAAGGTTTAAAAGCAATTACAATAAATGCAGCAAAAATTTTAGGAGTAGATAACCGAATTGGAAGCATTAAAGAAGGAAAAGATGCAGATCTTGTTATATTTGATGGTTCTCCATTTGAAATGTTCACAAATACACTTTATACAATTATAAATGGTAAGATTGCATATAAAAAATAAAAATTTAAAGGACAGTATCAAAAATATAAACTGTCCTTTTATATTATTTATTTAATAATTCTTTCACTATGTCGCTTACAAGCTTCGTGTCAGCTTTTCCCTTTACCATAGGAGTTATAACTGCCATAACCTTCCCCATGTTCTTTATACCTGTTACCTCTAATTCACTTATTTTATTATTTACCAATTCCCTTATTTCTTCCTCAGTCAGCTGTTTTGGAAGGTATGAAAGCAATATTTTGATCTCTTCATTAGTTTGAGTTATTAAATCTTCTCTTGAAGCTTTTTCAAACTCTAAGAGTGCCTCTTTTCTTTTTTTAACTTCTCTTGCCAAGACTAAAGTTACATCATCATCATTTAATTCTTTACCTGACCCATTTTTATCCTCAAGGATTAATGCTGCTTTTACCATGCTTATGGTACTTGCTTTTATTTTATCCTTTTCTTTAACGGCTGAAACCCAGTCTTTTTGAAGTTTTTCTCTAAGAGTCATTATGAGCTATACCCTCTTTCAAATTATTTGAATTTTCTTTTTCTTGCAGCCTCAGATTTTTTCTTTCTTCTAACACTAGGTTTTTCGTAGTGCTCTCTCTTTCTTACTTCTGAAAGGACTCCCGCTCTTGCACATTTCCTTTTAAATCTCTTCAAAGCATTGTCAAGCGATTCATTTTCACCAACTTTTATTTCTGACATTTATATCCCTCCCTCCAATAGCTAAACTAATTTGAAAAATTAAAAGATAACAGTATATTCATTTTATTATACAATAATTCTTAAAAAACTGTCAATGTGAATTGCCTATAACCTAAGTTTTATTTTAATATAAGTTTTCCTCCTAAATCACACCCTCCTAATATATGAAAATGCAAATGCTTAACTTCTTGATGAGCATCTTTACCATTATTTACAATAATTCTATAGCCACTGCTGTCAAGACCTTTATCTTTTGCAATTTTTTTCATAGCTTTAAAAATATATCCTAATGTATTATGATCTTCATCTTCTAAACTATCTACATCCTTAATATGTTTCTTAGGTATTACCAAAATATGTATTTTAGCATTTGGGTTTATATCATTAAAAGCTAATACATTCTCGTCCTCATAAACTTTTTCAGCTGGAATATCACCTTTAATTATCTTGCAAAATATACAATCTTCCATTTAATCTCACCTCAAATTATATTTTTTCTCCAATTAAAACATTCCCAATATTCTCTTTTATTAATATATCATAAATGCTTCCCCGCATAAAATTTTCTCCTAATACTTTAACAGTTAAATAATTTTCTGAATATCCCATATTATCTTCTTCAATTAAAACTTTAAGATTTTTTTGAATGTATTTATCCATAAATTCTCTCTCATTTATTAAATTAAGATCCTCTAAAATTTTGCTTCTTTCATCTTTTATGCTTCCATGTATTTGCCCTTTCATGGATGCAGCTTTAGTGCCTTCTCTTTTGCTATATTTAAATATATGGGTTTTAGTAAGCTTTAAATTCTTTAAAAAGTTATATGTTTCTTTAAATTCATCTTCAGTTTCTTGAGGAAAACCTACTATTATATCAGTAGTTATTGATATATCTTCAATATTTTTTCTTAAAGCATTAACAACATATTCATATTCTTCTTTAGTATATTTCCTATTCATGCGGTTTAAAGTATCATTACATCCACTTTGAAGGGATAAATGAAAATGTGGGCATAATTTATTTACCTTCTTTAACCTATTTATTGTGTCCTCTTTAAAAAATCCTGGCTCTAAAGAACCAACTCTTATTCTTTCAATTCCTTCAATTAAATTTAAATCTTCAATTAATTCAAGCAGTCCATAATCTTTACTTTCTAAAGGAAAATCTAACCCATATGAAGCTGTATGTATTCCAGTTAACACTATTTCCTTAAAGCCATTTTTAGACAGGTTTAAAGCTTCCTTTAAAACAGCTTCTTTAGGTTTTGAACACACCGCTCCCCTTGCAAACGGTATAGCACAATAAGAACAAAACTTATTGCAACCATCTTGAATTTTTATAAATGCTCTACTTCTTCTATCTTCATAGTTTTCAACAGATAAATCTTCAAATTTATTATTTTTAAGCACTTCCCCAACTTCAACTATTTTTTTAGAAGTTTCTAAAAATCTATTTACGAAATAAACTATATCTCCTTTATTTCTTGTACCAAGGACAATATCAACACCATCAATAGAAGAAACTTTTTCCTTTGAAATTTGCGAGTAACAACCTACAACTGCAATTATAGCATCTTTATTCTTTGATTTTTCTTTATTTATCATCTGTCTTGTTTTTTTATCGCTCATATTAGTTACAGTGCAACTATTTATAACACAGATATCTGATGGCTCATCAGAATTTACTATGGAAAACCCTTCTTTTTTAAATTTCTCCATCATGCTTTCTGTTTCATAAAAATTAACCCTACAACCTAAGGTGATAAATGAAACCCTATTCATAAAATCCTCCCATATCAGCAAGCTCATATAAAATAAAAGCAGATGCTATGGCTCCTGCAGTTTCTGTTCTAAGTGTCCTTTTGCCGAGGGTTACTATGTGAGCACCTATTTTTTTTAGGCTTTGAATTTCTTCCTCACAAAAACCCCCTTCAGGACCAATTACTAAAGCTATCTCATCATTAAATTTACCCCTTAACAAATTTTTTATTCCAAATCCTTCTTCATTTTCATAGGCAGCTATAATCATAGAAAAGCGTGTAAGTCTTTTTAAAAGAGCTTCCCAATTTATAGCATCATTTACAGTAGGTATAACGCATCTTTTGCTTTGCTTTGAAGACTCAAGAGCTATTCTTTGCCACCTATCTTTTTTCTTCACTTCATTTATATTTAATTCTACCCTCTTTGTTATAATTGGAGTAAATTCAAAAACGCCAACTTCACAGCACTTTTGTATGATGAAATCCATTTTGTGAGACTTGGGCACTCCTTGAAAAATATGTATTTTAACTGTTGGTTCATTGTTTGTATTTAGCTTTTCAATTATAATTACTTTCACGCATTCTTTAGTTATTTCACTTATCTTACCTAAATATTCTTCCTGATTTAAGTTATTGATAATAATATTTTCACCTATTTTAAGTCTGAGAACCTTATATATGTGTTTAACATCATCCCCATCAATCATTACAATATCATTTAAAAATTTTTTCTTATCAACAAAAAATTTATGCATCTTTCACCTATATACTGCACGCAATGGCTACCCATTCTCCTTGCTTTTTTTCTTCTAAAATCTTATAGCCTTCAATTAAAAGATTTTCTTTTACTCTTTTGGCATGTTCTAAAAGGATACCAGAGCTTATAAATATTCCTCCTTCATTTAAAACTTCCTTAACACAAGGAGCAATAAATATAATGGCATCAGCAATAATATTTGCAATAACCATATTTGCATACCCTTCTACAACGTCTAAAAAATTGTCATGAAGTATTTTAATATTATCTAAATTATTATATGAAACATTTTTCTTAGCTGAATCCACTGCTACAGTGTCAAGGTCAACACCAATAACCTCTTTTGCACCAAATAATGAAGCTGCTATAGCTAAAATACCAGAACCTGTTCCAATGTCAAAAACCCTCATACCCTGAATTAAATACTTTTCCAAAAATTCAAGGCACATTTTAGTAGTTTCATGAGTACCAGTTCCAAAAGCCATACCTGGATCAATATTTAAAACAATCTCATTGCCTTTTAAAACATAATCTTCCCAAAGAGGTTTAATAACAAGCTTATCGGTTATATTAATAGGCTTATAATATTGTTTCCAATTATTTTCCCAATCTTCTTCGTAAACTTTAGAAAAAGTTATAGTACCTTCACCTTTTGGAATATTGTATTCCTCTAAGCTGTCTAGCACAGCTTTAAGCCTATTAAAAAATTCAAGAAACTTATCAGACTGTTTATAGTAAGCTCTAAGTACAGCGCCTTCTTTTAAAGAAATCAAATCTTCATCTAAGTAATCCCAACTTTTTTCATCATTAGAAGTTATATCATTTTTATCTTCAATATAAACTCCTAGAACTTCAGTATCGTAAATAACACCACATAATATTTCAACTCCTTCTGATGATGTGGTTATTTTTACTTCAATCCATTCTTTATCCATAAAAGTCTCCTTTAAAATAATTTAAATAAGGGAAAGCTTTATTTTGCATTCCCTAAATTCTTTGAAGGTAAAAATCTTAATTTATATTGTATCACTTTTGAGTTTGAAATGGTAACATTTATTTTAGAATGGCTATCAAGATCATTTTTTTTCAAACTAATAGAAATTAAGTTTTCACCAATGTCTAAGTTTTCTTTAAGCAAAACTTTTCCATCTATTCCGGTGACAGTTATGTAACAAATAGAAGGTGTTTGTCCTTTTTCTTTAAAATCGTAAATTGCAACACTGCCTTTAAAAGTAAAAGTACTGTTTTTCAAAAATCTTAAAATTATATCTTTATCCTTTTGTTTTATTTGAGCTAAAGTGAATTCTGCATTGTAGAAAGTAAATAACCTGTTTTTAACATTATTTACATCCAAAGTTAGTAAATCTTTGTTATCAAATGAAATTGTTGTAGTTTCATAATCATTTGTAATTTCATAGCTATATAAAATTTTCCACTTTATTGCTTCTTGGCTTGGAAGTATTATTAGAAGAATTATAAGAAATATTAAGAATTTAAAAATATTTTTAATACTTTTACTTTCCTTCTTAGTTTTATTTTTTTGAATTTTTTCAACTTTTTCATTGTAACTCCACTGTCGCATATTGCCCTCACTTTAAAATAAAAATAAGTTTTAGATTAAATAATTATACCATATTATCTAAATTTTATCTTAAAATTATATCAATTAATATAAAAGCTATAGAATTAACCTATGACATTTTTATACTTTTTTTATATATTATGATCTATTGTCACAAATAAATTTATATGTCAAAATAATAAAAATACAGTTATTTCATTATCATTTGAAGGATGTGATATGGTGAAAATCAGCAAAGTTTCAGGGCTTATTGCTGCTGCCAGCAAAAAGGTTGCTTTGCCAATGATTCAAATTGGTTCTATCCCCATCATTAAGCGTATTGTGCTCATGTTCATGCAAGCTGGTATTTTTCCTATCGTTGTAATTACAGGTGCCAATGAGGAAGAAGTTAGGTATTCATTATCAGGTAGCGGTGTGATTTTTCTGCACAATGAAAATAATGAAGATCCAGAATTATTTGAGTCTGTAAAAATAGGGCTCTCTTATCTTAAAAATAAATGCGATAAAATAATATTTACACCTGTAAATGTACCTATGTTTTCTCCAAATACTTTAAAAACTTTGATAGATACAGAAGGAGACATAATTACCCCATCCTATAAAAAAAAAGGAGGACACCCAATATTAATATCTGAAAATACCATTCCTGAAATATTAAATTACAAAGGAGAAAATGGATTAAGAGGAGCTATTTCCTCAATAGAATGTGAACATATCCATGTTGATGTAAACGATGAGGGAATATTATATAGCATCCATAATTATGATAATCTAATCCAACATGTGAATTATCATAATGAGGAAATATTGCATCCAGTTATATCTTTAAGCCTTGAAAAAGAATCCACTTTTTTTAACCAAAATGGAAAATTGCTGCTTTTCCTCATATCTGACACTCATTCTGTTAGTGCAGCATGCAAGCTCATGTCATTATCTTTGAGCAAAGGTTGGAATATCTTAAATAAATTAGAAAAGGAAATAGACTGCTTATTAATAGAGAGAAAACATGGTGGAAACCACGGTGGTAAAACAGAATTAACAAAAGCAGGTTATAATTTTTTAAAAGCTTATCAAGTTTTTGAAGAAAATATATTTAAATGTGTATCAGAACAATTTGAAATTTTCTTAAAGGATAGTAGTGTGTTTTAGCTTAAAAATCTCTGCTTGTTTTTAATAAGCAGAGATTTCGTTAAAAACCTTAAACAAAGAATAAATAAGCATTTCCATAGCAAGTTCATAGTCTTTTGCAAATATAGGCAGTTTAAATAAACCTTCATGTTCAGTAAATGTAAAGTTTTCTTCTACAAGAGCTAATAGCTGTTTAAAACTATAAACATTATACCTTTCAATACCTTTTTTTATTGCATACCTTTCTAGCAGCGCAATGACAAAATCCTCATAATCATACTCATTTTTATGCTTTAAATAACTGCCAATGGTTGGTAATATTTTTTCAAAAAGCATCCGTTTAGCTGGCATAGGTGGCAATCCTAAAGTTTTGCCAATTTTTATTATGGAATTATTATCAAGAGACATAAGGGATATACCAAAATCAATATAAGGAGAGCGCTCCACATAATACTCTTGTCCTTTTAAGTTTAATATAGATCTAAGCCCGTCATAATACCCTATTTTTATATTTTCAAGGCTTTTAGTAGATGAAAACCACATGATATTTCCTAAGTCTTCTTTTGATGAAATTATTTTAATATTTCCTTCATTTTTAGGCACATACATAAAACGTCCTGGAGCAGAAGTTCTTACTGCAATAATATCTTCATATCCCTTTTTAATTAACATATTTATAGGGCAATTATTATATAACCCACCATCAATAAATTGATTTTCATCAATTACTTCGCTTTTAAAACCTGGAAATGAAGCACTTGCCATTATATAATTTATTAGCTTTCCATAGGGTATATCTTCTAAAAACAATTCATATGGTTTTCTTTCATTTATGCATATTGTTACAAGTCCATAATCTTTATTGCTCTTGCGAATCTTATCCTCATCAAGGGTATTAGAAATTAATGCCCTTAACTTTGTAGTATCTATGCCTTTTGAGCTTATTACTTTTGCTAAACTTTTATTTAAGTTTGATAAATAATCAGCGTTTAAAGTGATTTTTCCAATATTCAATATTTCTGCAGAATCTTCATCAAAAAGCAATTCCATAGAAATATTTGACCATACCTCCAATAACTTCTCAAATTCACCTTGAGCAAGCAATGCGCCATTAATAGCTCCAATAGAAGTTCCTACAAAACCATTAAATTCATATCCATTTTCAATATAAGCTTTTACAACGCCTATATGATATGAACCCCTTGCTCCCCCACCTTCAAGTGCAAGTCCAAGCATCTTTTTCCTCCTAGTATTTAACATAATATATTTATAATACCAATATATCAATAAGCTATACTTTTTCAAGTTAAACTTAGTCACATAGCTATAATACTTATTACGAATATTTTATCAATAGATCATTAATTTTTAAAGGTATTTTCATCGAAATATAATTATAATAAAATAATTAAAATATTATTTTTAATATTTTTTTAATTTAATTATTGATTACCCTGTTCAATTATAAAATCAAATATTACATTATTACCTATAAGTTGACTCTAAATACATAAGTAGTTATAATAATAGTATAAATTTTAAAAAACTTTTTTTAATAACCTCAAAAATTTTTTATAAAAGAGAGATGAATATGAACAACATTGAAACATTTTTAAACAACAAACTACTTGAAAGGAATATAGACATCGATGATTTTGTTTCTAGATGTGGAAAGAGCAAATCAACAATATATAGAATTATGAAAGGATATCAAAAACCATCATCTTCACTCACAGATACCATTATAAATGTGCTAAACTTAAATAAACAAGAGCAACAACAATTTAGGTATTACAGTAATTTACTAGACACCGATGAAGAACTCCTAAATACCAGGGAAGAGGTTGAAAACCTTTTATTTAAGCCTAAACAATTTGAATATAAAAAAATTGAACTTGTTTATTATAATAGTGAAAAATATATTAAAAGTTTTGAAGACATTCTAAATGAATTGTTTTCCTGCTCAATAAATCATGATTTTTTATGCAATCTTAGAATTATAAACTGTTGTGATTTTAATATTTTAAAGTTTATTTATGAAACTTTTTCTAAATTCAAAGAAAACAACAAAAACTTAAAAATTGATCATTTAGTAAGTTTTTCAAAAAATTTCAACAAAGAAAACATACTTGTTTTAAGTGAAATCCTTCCTCTTTTATCTTTTGATTTTTATTCTGCATTTTATTGTGAAAACAATGGAACATTTTCAAATAGCATTTTTCATGATTTTATGATTTTAAATTATGAATATAAATTAGAAAATGGAGAAAAAGTTCAAAATGATTTGTACATATCTTTTATAAAAGGTGGCCTTTCTGAGTGTATCTTAGTTAAAGATGCTAATCTCAAGGATTTTTTTGAAAGAGCTTATGAATCATTACAAAAGGATTATAGTAAAATTCTTAATAATGATACTAATTTCACAAATATAGGAGACCTGCTGGTAAGTTTAGAAAGCAATTACGACTCCTGTCTTATAAAACCAAATTTATGTTATGATAGAATACCTGTTAACATTTATAAAAATTTTTTAAGCAGAATGTCTATTCAAGACAAAGCCAAATTCATTGAAAATCTTTACAATTCAAGTTTTACATCTAATGAGGTTGAGTCAAAAATAGAAGAAATGATTAATCAATTAAATCTTCGCAATAGCTTCTCATATAAAAACGTTCAACATGATATTTTCACAAGAAAAGGACTTGAAGATTTTGCAAAGACAGGTAAACTATCAGATCATTTAGATGATTTACCAGCATTTAATAAAAAAGAAATTAAAGATATATTAGAGCACATAAAAAAAAGAGATATAGATAAAAAAGACAAGTATGAATTTTTCATTGTAAAAGACAATTTATACAACGAAGATCTTATTTTTATAATATTCAAAGAACATGGTATCTTAATTGAATACAATAGCGAAAAATACAAATTCAAAAATTTTCCACATTGCTTAATTGAACAAAAAACTTTATGCAATATATTTTTAGACTTTGCTGATAATTATGTGCCTGAAATGCTCTCAATGCAAAAAAATGATGCTTATGAATATATTGATTATTTAATAAGTAAATACTGCAATTAAAAATAAAGGGACCGATCCCCTTAAATATTAAAACATATGGGATCAGCCCCTTTATTAAGATCAGATATTTTCCAAAAAATTATTTTCTTCCTCAGGCTGTTTAGCATTTTTATTAATTTTACTTATAAAATAAAAAACTGAAGCTACCAATATGCTTATTGAGGACAAAACTATAGTCATAAAACTTGATGAACTAATTATTGCAGTTAATGTGTCTACCCGTATAATTTGACTTTGTGAAAATATAGTTAAAAGGGTATTTACAAATCCAGTAATTGACATTTCCATGTGATAAGGGTCAGTGTGAAAATTATCATAAATAGAAAAAATAATAACTTTATAATCAAATTGTAAATAGTTAAACAATATAATTTCTAAAATACTTATAACAATACAAGTCAAATCTATAAACAATATAAAGTTTATTAATGTTCTCATTTTTCTTGTAAATATAGTAATTATAATCAAAATAATGTTTGCTGCTGGAATTGCATAAGCAACATAATTTATAGTTCTAAACAATTTCATAGCATCAATTGAATCATTAATATTTATACCAGTAATAGATAAGTTATTTATGCTATCTTTAAAACTAGATACAAAATCAATAATCCCATTTAAAGAAACACTAAATTGCAAAATATTTATTTTCATATCTTCAGAAAGAATAATCCATGGTAAAGTAAAAAAAGCAACTATAGTAACCACTGATATTATAATAAGTATCACAGTTTGCCACAATTTTTTATCTTCTATATCCATGGCTGCTTTTTTCGTTTTAGCTTGATAATTTGATTTTACGTTGTAATGTGTTAATTTTAAATTAGAATTTGCTACTTTAAGTTCCATGACCATACCCCCATTTAAATATTAATAAAAGCCATATATGAAGATCATTATTGCACAAATTATTATTTACTTTTTTCTCCATATATATAAACCCTAAAACGGTTTTCTACAATTTATTTTATATTATTATAAACCTTTTTGTAATATTCTATATAGTATAATAGCACAGAATGTATATAATTTGTAAACAAAAATATATATTAATAACAAAAAAATAAAAAAAGAGAATATAACTATTCCCCATTAATCTTAACTTAAAAAAATGTTAAAATATTATTTCCCTCTTGACCTTCTTGTCAATAGGTTTCCAGTAGCTAAAGCTAAAAGATTTAAAACAGCTATTATGATTATTAAAACTGTTCCTGTAGCATATGATTGATCCATAGATATACCTTCATTTGCTAGATAATATAGATGCACCGCAAGAGTTCTCCCAGATTGAAAAATAGAAGATGGTATATTTTTAGCCATACCTGCAGTTAAATATACAGCAGCAGTTTCTCCTACAATTCTTCCAATGCTTAATATAACAGCTGTTAAAATACCAGGCATTGCACATGGTAATATAATTTTAAATATAGTGGTAACCTTTGTAGCACCAAGTGCAAGGCTTGCTTCCTTATATGTTTTAGGAACAGTTCTCAAAGCTTCCTCTGTAGTTGTAATTATAGTTGGCAATACCATCATACTTAAAGTAAGCGCTCCTGCAAAAATAGAATACTGAAGCTTCATTGTTGTTACAAAAAATATAAGTCCAAATAAACCATAAATAATAGAAGGTATTCCAGTAAGGCATCTAATGGAAAATCTAATAAGCCTAACAAATGTGCCATCCTTTGTATATTCATCTAAATAAATTGCACAAAATATACCTATTGGTACAGCTATTATTAAAGTTGTTATTATAATATACATTGTGCTTATGATCATAGGAAATATACCAGTTAATTTTCCTTTAAATGGAGTTGATAAAAACTCAAAAGTAACATGGCCAATTCCGTTTAAAAGAATATGAAATAAGATCATAAATAAAACACTTAAAGTTATTGCACCACACAATATGCACAAAAATAAAAGTATAATATCGCTTATCTTTCTTTTTTTCTTCATATATTTTTTCCTCTATTTACTATATAATTAAAAACAATATTTAAAATCATTATAGCCACAAATAAAACCACTCCACACGCAAAAAGCGCTCCTTGATGAAGACCTGGTTTTGCATAAGACATTTCAAGGGCAATATTTCCTGTTAAAGTTCTAACCATATCAAGTATTCCTTTAGGTATAGCAGCTTTGTTACCAGCAACAAGAAGAACTGCCATAGTTTCACCAACAGCTCTCCCAACACCTAATACAATTGCAGCAAGTATTCCTAATTTTGCTGATGGCACTACAATTTTAAAAATTGTAGTTATTTTAGTTGCACCAAGGGCAAGGCTTGCTTCTTTATATGTTTCTGGAACTGCCTCAAGAGATGTTTTACTAACGCTTATTATAGTTGGCAATATCATAATAGTTAAAATAATAATCACAGCAAGAAGGCTGTTTCCAAAACCTCCTATGTAATTTTTAATAAAAGGTACAAGGACAATCATTCCCCAAAATCCATATATTACTGATGGTATTCCAGCTAAAATATCAATAAAAAACTTAATAATATTTGAAACCTTCTTTGGTGCAATTTCTGACAAAAGAACTGCTGTAAAAACACCAATAAAACTTCCAAAAATAACTGATAAAAATGTAGCTAAAAGCGAAGTAAATATCATTGGAAATATGCCAAATATATTTGCAGATGGAGCCCAATCCATGCCAAATAAAAACTTTAAAGGTCCAATTTGTACTATAGATGGTACGCCATTTATAAAAATATAAATCATAATAAGAACCACACAAAAAATACATATAGCTGCAGATAAAAAGAATATTCCTTCGATAATTCTATCAGTTAATTTCTTTTTACTTTTTACTGTTAAATTCACCATATAACCTTCTTTCAAAAATTAATAAACGCCTATAGCACCTTTTTCTTTTACTATATCCTGCCCTTCATTTGATAGCATAAAATCCACAAATGCTTTAGCCTCATCTGATATTTCAGTCATATATATAAAAGTAAAATTCCTGCTTAAAAAATATTCACCATTTTTAACTGTCTCTTCTGTGCATTGTATGCCATCTATTTTAAGTAAATTAACAGAGTTATTGACAATTCCAAGAGACACATATCCAATAGCTTCATCAGCGATAGCTACACCTTCTCTAATTGCTCCACTTCCATTGCATACCTGTGCATCAATGGTTATTAAACTTCTTTTATCTTTTCCAATAAGATTAAGGCCTTCTTCTAAAGCCGATCTTGTTCCAGACCCTTCTTCTCTTGTTATAACTTTAATTGTTTTATCCTCCCCTCCTATTTGCTTCCAATTCTTAATTTCTCCATTAAAAATTTTACAAAGCTCATCTTTAGTTAACTCTTTAATAGGATTTTTAGGATTTACAATTATTGCAATTCCATCTACAGCGATCTTTGTTTCTGTTAAACCATAAGCCTTTTCATCATCACTAAGCTCCCTTGATGTCATGCCAATATCGCTATTTTTCTCATGGGCATCTTTAATCCCTGCAGAAGATCCAGTTCCTTGAGATTCAATAATCACATTTTTATGCTTATCCATAAATATATCACAAGCTTCCTCAACTATTGGAAATACTGATGTGGAACCAGTAATTAATATTTTTCCATGCAGTGCATCATTTGGATCTTTATTTCCATCGTTACCGCATCCAAAAATGTATAAAGAAATCATCATAATAAATAAAATCATGCAATACTTTTTCATAATCTGCTCCCTATTGATATTGTATCTTTCAAACAATATTATATATATAAATGCTTTAAATTATAAGTGTTTTATTTTAAAAAAAAGGAGACGAAGTGATGAATACCTTTACTATTTCTAAGGATAACCATATTTTAAAAATGTCAAAAGATAACCCTGCATCTTTATCGGTTCCAGATGGAAGCATAGTTACTTTTGAAACCTTTGATTGCTTCCACAATCAAATAACAAAAGAAGATGATATCCGCTCAAAAATAGAATTTGATGGAATAAATCCAGCTACAGGACCTCTTTTTGTTGAAGGAGCTGAAATAGGGGATATTTTAAAAGTTAGCATACTTAAAATTGAAATTGCAAAACAAGGTGTTATGTGCACAATTCCAAATGCAGGAGTTATAGGAGAATATGTAGAAGAAACTACTAGAATAATAACTATAGAAAACGGAAAAGCTATTTTAACAGACAAAATCTCTAAAGAAATAGCTCCTATGATCGGTGTAATAGGAACGGCTCCAAAAGGTGATCCTATTCCTACAGGTTCCCCTGGTGATCACGGTGGAAACATGGATTGTAAAAAAATAAAAGAAGGAAGTATAATATATTTGCCAGTAAATACTCCTGGTGCACTTCTTTCAATGGGAGATCTTCATGCTATTATGGGCGATGGGGAAGTTTTAGTTTGTGGAGTTGAAATACCTGGCAGTGTTTTGGTAAAAGTAGATGTAATAAAAAACGAAAATTATCCATTGCCTTTAGTTGTAGACAATGAATCGATAATGGCAATAGCTTCAGATGATACTTTAGATTCAGCACATAAAAAGGCTGTTATCAATATGCATAAATTTTTGTGCAGCAAGTTAAAAATAAGCAACGAAGACTCTGGAATACTCCTTTCCACTTTAGGGAATTTAGCTATTTGCCAAGTAGTGGATCCATTGATGACTTGCAGAATGGAAATGCCAAAGTGGGTACTTGATAAATATAATTATAAATTAAAATAAAGTAATTCGAATTTATAGAATAGTTTTAGTAAAAAGTTCACATCCTAACCATAGATTTAAACTTATGGAGGATCCTATGGATAAGGCTAATATAGTTAAAAAATATGGATTAATTGATGAAGATGGGCTTTTATATTCTTGCGAGGAAAATTCATATAAGCAGCTTGTTTTAAAGTCAGCTTTTGTGGAGAAAAGCGATATAATTGGAATTTTATTTAGAATTAATAAATTAAGCTATGATAAATTAGAATATTTTAGAGATAATATAGATAAATTCGAACCTTATAAATATGATTACAAAAATGGATTTATAAAATGCGAAATTTGGGATGCTGAATTTTTTAAACATAAAGCCTCAGGCTTTTTTATAGATATTAGATTTTTACAATCTATAAAAAAAGAGGATTTTATTAAATTTCGCAATGATCTTGAAAGTTATGAAAATAAAAATAAAATTTAAAAGTCCATCCTAAAAAAATGGGCTTTTTGTTGTAATAATGAGCTATAGCTAAAATTATTGAAATCTATACGGTTGAAAGCGTTTTTTTTATAGATATGCCTTATATATGGAGTTAAATACCCTTTCATCTATTATTAAATACTTTGATATTATGGATTAATAGTTTTATAATTTAACTATAACATATTAATAAATTTTAAATAAAATTTGTGAAGTGAGTATGTTATTATGAATAAAAATTTAAAAAAATTAATTTCCAAATCGTCAGTTGCAGGTCTTTGCACCTTAACTTTATTATCATCCACAGCCTCTATAGCTTTTGCAAATACTTTAAATGAAGCCTTGCCCAGTGTATCAATGATTGCAGCAACATCCTCATCACAAAGTGGGCTTTACATTATACAGAGCACTCCTCTTCATAGCACTGAAACTGTTATAACAGGAAATTTGCCAAATTTCACAAATATAGAGGATAAAGCGTTTTCTGATGAAGTAAATGGTATTGTATCTAAATTTTATGATGATACTATAGATAAAGTAAAAGCATTAAAAACCCAAGGTGTAAATCCAACAGTTAATTTTTCTTATACTGTAACTGGTGACAGCAAGTATTTATCTGTAATCATGCATAGCTCAATAAACCCTGGCAACACTGCTTCAGATGATGTAAAGACAATAGTCCTTGATCAAAATTCTTATAAGCTTTACTCTCTTTTAGATATTTTAGGTCCAAATGGCTATAAAGTAGCCAATAAATATATATCAGATCAAATTAAAGCTAATCCAGATTATTATCTAAAATCACCTGAAGGATTTAATGGTGCAAATTCAGCTACTAATTTCTATATAGATAATGGCAGAAACCTTGTAATTATATTTAGTAAATATGAAATATCACCTGGATATGTTGGAAATCCAGAATTTAAAATTAATTTAGATGAATATAAAAATATAGGTCTTCCTCCTGAATCATTCTTTAGTGAAAACAACATAACCATGGTCCCACTTGATAAATCAGCAATTTTTGGGCAAACAGTTAAATTGATAAATAAATCCTGTGCTAATATAACTTATGGAAAAATAAAATATTCAATTAAGGCTTATGTAAATAATTATAACGGCAAGAAACTTGAGACAGCACCTGTATTAAAAAATAATGTTTTATATGTGCCAGTTTCATATTATGAGCAATTAGTTGATACATTTTATAATGTTTCGCCAACTGTTGTAACACTTTCAAAACTCATGAATTCGAATTAAATAAAATGGATTGGTCCTTTTTATAAGAATCAATCCATTTTTTATAACTTTATAAAAAAATCTAATTGAAAAAGGAGTAACCATGAAAATAGAAACAAATATAATTGAAGCAATATCTAATTTCATCTTCATTGAAAATGAGCCTCAAAAAGCAGATATAATTTTTATACCTGGTGGAGCTTTCCCTGAACCTTGTGAATATGCTGCTAAGCTTTGGGAAAATCAAATGTCCCCTTATATACTCCCTTCTGGCAAATTTCCAAAAGCCACAGGAGTATTTGATGGTCCTGCTTCTAAGATAGAAATTTATAATGAAAAATATGATACTGAATGGGACTTTTTAAGGTCTGTTTTATTAAAAAATGGTGTAGATGAATCTTCAATATTAGAAGAAAATGAAGCTACATACACTTATGAAAATGCCCTTTTATCAAAAAAAGTCACAGATAATTTAAATTTAAATATAAAAAAGGCCATAATATGCTGCAAATCATTTCATTCAAGACGCTGCCTCATGTATTATCAATTAGTTTACAAGGATACAGATTTTATAGTTTGCCCTGTAGATGTTAGGAATGTAAGTAAAAATAATTGGCATTTATCTGAATATGGTATAAACAGAGTGTTAGGCGAAGTTAAAAGGTGTGGTGAGCAGTTTTGCCAAATACTTAAAAATACATATATTAAATAAATTGGAATTTTATTTATTTTAAAATTATTTCATATTAATTTCATAATAAAGTGATAATATGACTTTCATATTAAAAATCATGGAGGTAACTATGAATAATAAATCAAAAAAGAAAAGTAAGGCTAAATATATATTCGGTGCTATTGTGCTAATTTTAGTAGTCTCAATTCTTTCTATGACTTTTTTAAGAAGAAACGAAATATATGCATACGACGAGGATGTTGTAAAAACTTCAGATATACAAACATATTATAATTTTTCAGGAACAGTTGAAAGCAAAAACTCTACTACAATGGCTGCTGAAAAGGCTATGCAAATTTCAGAAGTTTTAGTTAAAGAAGGAGACAATGTTAATAAAGATGATGTGCTATTTAGAACTACTCAAGATGATGAAATAAATGCAAAAATAAGCGGTACTATAACTTCTTTATATGCTCAAGAGGGCATGGCTGTAATGAGCGGAGCAAAATTATGCGATATTATGGATTTAAGCAATTTGCAAATTAAAATAAAAGTTGATGAATATGATTTATCTTGCATAAAGGAAGGAGGTCCTGTTTTAGTAAAAATAGATGCTCTTGATAAAAATATTCAAGGCAGTGTATCATCTGTTTCTAAAATAGCTGTTTCAAATAATGGATTGTCATATTTTACAGCAATAGTAAATTTGGACCCTGATGATTCTATAAAAGTTGGAATGAACGCTGAAGCTGTTATATTAAATGAAGAAGCAAAGGGAGCCTTAACCATCCCTATGAAAGCTATTCAATTTGAGAAAGAAACGAATACACCATATGTGTATATTAAAAACGATAAAGATAAACCTGTTAAACAAGTTATTTCTGTTGGAATAAACGATGGAATGAATGTACAAGTCCTCTCAGGCCTTTCTGAAGGAGAGCAAATTTATTATAAAGACACTACATCATCTTTAAGCAATCAACCAATGATGATGCAGAGGATGAGCGGAAATAATAATTAAAAAGGAGTATTTGTGATGGAAATATTAAATATGGAAAATATCTCTAAAACCTACATCATGGGCGAAGAAGAACAAACAGTACTCCATAAAGTTAGCCTTGTGGTAAATGAAGGAGAATTTGTTTCTATTTTAGGTCCATCTGGTTCGGGTAAATCAACTCTTATGAATATTATAGGATGCTTAGATTCGCAAACAGAAGGAAATTACAATTTAAATCACAATTTGGTAGATGGTTTAGATGAAGACGAGCTCTCCGAAATAAGAAATAAAGAAATTGGCTTTGTGTTTCAACAATTTCAGCTTCTCCCAAGGTTAACTGCTATTGAAAATGTTGAACTCCCCCTTATTTATTCAGGTATATCAGAAAAAGAAAGAAAGCAACAAGCTCTAAACATGCTTGAAAAAGTTGGGCTTAAAGAAAAGATAAACAATAAACCAAATCAGCTATCTGGTGGGCAGCAGCAAAGAGTTGCTATAGCGAGAGCTTTAGTTACAAATCCAACAATTCTCCTTGCAGATGAGCCTACTGGGGCATTAGATCAAAATACTGGACATCAAATAATGAATTTATTTGTGGATTTAAATAAAGAAGGAAAAACTATAATAATGATAACCCATGACGAAAATATTGCAAAAAATGCTTCAAGAATCCTTCGCATATTAGATGGAAGATTAAGCGAGGTGAAGGCGGATGTTTAAAGAAAGCATAAAGATGTCATGGAAAAATATTAAATCAAATAAGATGAGATCATTTTTAACTATACTTGGCATTGTAATTGGTGTAGCTTCAATAATTGCTCTCATAACTATAGTACAAGGAGCTACTAATTCCATTACATCAACAATATCATCTATGGGAGCAAATAAAATTACAGTTCAAGTTAAAGGAACCTCTTTAAAACAAGGTTTAAAGGGCTCTGATATTGATAAAATAAGCAAAATAGACAATATAGAAGGCGTATCCCCCACTATAAGCGGCATAACAAATATACAGCACAACAAAAATGTTATGGAAAATATAACAATTCAAGGCAAAAATGAGGTGCATTTTGAAAATTCTGATGATTTAATAAGCTCAGGTCGCAGCATAAATATATTAGATGTTAACAGCAAAAACAAGGTATGTCTTGTTGGAGAAGACATTGTAAATACTCTATTTTATGGTCAAAACCCAATAGGTCAGAGGATTTCATTAAGTGGCATAAGTTATACGATTATAGGCACCCTCACAAATACTTCAAGTTTTGCATCATCAAACAGCAATGAACTTGTAATAATCCCTTACACCACTGCAATGAGTTTCATTGGTACAAATTATATAAATCAAGTAGATATTTATATGAAAGACACAAATAAAGCTGATGATACATCTAGTCAAATTGATTCATTATTAAAAAGCTCCTTTAACTATAAAGATAAAGCATATGCAGTAATAAACATGAGAAGCATTATAGATAAAATTGGAGAAATGACCGGAGTAATGTCAATGATGCTTGCTGGAATAGCTTCTATATCTTTAATTGTTGGGGGTATAGGAATTATGAACATGATGCTAGTTTCTGTAACAGAAAGGACAACTGAAATAGGCCTTAGAAAAGCATTAGGTGCAAAACCTAAATTAATTCAGCAGCAATTTCTTTTAGAATCTATATTTTTATCATTATTTGGAGGTATAATTGGATTAATATTAGGTATATCAATCGCATTTCTTGTGTGCACTATAATGGGTAGCTCATTTGCATTAAGTATATGGACTGTTTTGCTTGCAATAGGCTTTTCCTGTGCAATCGGCATTATTTTTGGACTTACACCAGCTAAAAAAGCCAGCAAATTAAACCCAATAGATGCGCTTAGAAGTGTTTAGTAAAAGCTAGGTGGTGCATAATGATTAATATATTAGTTTGTGAAGATGAAACAGATATTAGAAGATTAATAGCTCAATATTTAAAAAGAGAAGATTACAACGTCTTTGAGGCAAGCGATGGCGAAGAGGCTCTTGATATCCTAGACAAAAATCACATAGATATGTTAATTACAGATATCATGATGCCTCACCTTGATGGAGTTAGTTTATCAAAAGAGCTTAGAAGTTCAGGTTTTGAATTTCCTATACTCATGTTCACAGCAAAAGAAACCATTCAAGATAAAAAAATTGGTTTCTCTGCTGGAGCAGATGATTACATGGTTAAACCAGTGGATATGGATGAAATGTTAATAAGGGTATCTGCACTTTTAAGGAGAGCTAAAATTGCCCAGGAAAAGAAAATAACAATTGGAAACACTATATTAGATTATAACAGCCAAAGCATCGCATATGATGGAGAAAACATAGAGCTTACAAAAAAAGAATTTCAGCTTCTGTTTAAACTATTGTCAAACCCTAATAGAATATTTACTAGAAATCAGCTTATGGATGAGATTTGGGGCCTTAGTGTAGAAAGCGATGAACGCACTGTAGATGTTCATGTTAAAAGAATAAGAGAAAAACTTCATTATATTAAAAGCTTTGAAATAATAACTGTAAGAGGCCTTGGTTATAAGGCGGTAAAATATGATTAAAGCTAGTTTTAAATCAATTTACACAAAATTTATCGCCATATTTTTTATAATACTAATAATATCAAATATAGCAGCACCACTTACTATTTATAAAGCCTTAACCAGTGGTGCTTATAATTCTATTACAGAAAATTTAAAAAATACAGCTTATGTAATAAAAAACCTTGTTGAAAATAAACATATAACCTTAGATGAAATACCAAAATACATTGATAACACAAATACAATTTCTATATATGATAATTATGAAGATATAAATGTAGACTTTTCACCTTCAAAGCTTTCAACGCTTTTATCTGGCGAACCAATTTTCATTGGTATATCAGATCAAGAGCATTTTTTTACTTCCATTGTTCAAATTCAAAACAAATATGTGGCAATATCCCCTAATGTTAATAACAACCCACTTTTAAAATTAAGAGGTATTGAATTAAAAATAACATTAATCCCATTAATAATAGGTAGTATTTTAATAGCAGCAGCAGTTGCAACTGTAGTAGCTCCAATAAAGAGAATTTCAAATGCATCAAAAGAAGTTGCTAATGGTAATTTTGATTTTGAAATAAAAGTCACTGGCAACGATGAGATTGCTGAACTTACTAAAAATTTCAACCTTATGATAAAGGAATTGTCTAAAAATGAATATTTGCATAAAAATTTTGTAAATAGCGTATCCCATGAATTTAAAACCCCTATTTCATCTCTCCGCGGCTATGCAAAGCTTTTAAAGGAGGATAATTTAACAAAGGAAGAAAGAAACCAATATGCAGATGTGATAATTTCAGCTTCAGAAAGGCTTTCTAATTTATCCACAAACCTGCTTCGTCTTGCTGAGCTTGAAAATGGAAATTTCGTCATAAAGAATGTAAATTTTTCTCTTTCAGAGCAAATACGTTCGTGTATAATACTTATGCAAAATCAATGGGAAGAAAAGGATTTAGAATTAAATTTAGATATAGATGAAGTGAACTACACAGGCGATGAAGAGCTTTTATACAGTGTATGGTTTAATTTAATTTCAAATGCAATTAAATATTCAGAAAAAGGTGGTATTCTTTCTGTTTCAGTAAAACAGCTTGATAGAATCATAGTTTCAGTTTCAGACAATGGCATTGGCATATCAAAGGAGAACCTAGATAACATATTTTTAAAATTCTTTAAAGAAGATAAATCTAGAAACTCTAAAGGAACAGGACTTGGACTTTCTATTGCTAAAAAAATAATTGAATTCCATAATGGGAAAGTTTTAGTTGAAAGCACCTTGGGAGTTGGAAGTACATTTACGGTTATATTATAAATGTTGATGAACTAAGAGGATCTAATTCCCCTTAGTTTAGTTATTGTTATTGATCAATCGTTTTAATTTAGCTAAATCTTTAGCATGCCTTCTCACTGTTAACGCATCTATATCTTGCATATCCTTAATATCTTCTAATGCTTCCTTAACTTCTTTCACAGAATCCTTAACATCTACTATATCAGTTTGCAATATACCCAGAGCTTCCAAGCGTTTATTTATCTGTTTAATATCTGCAAAAAGATAATAATAGATTTCAACTATGATCATAATTTCTTTTTATTATTTTATCACATTAACGCTACATATAGAAGTCATCGAAAGTATAATCACAACTAAAGTAAACATATAAATCAACAAAGATCACCTTGATTTTTTAAAATTTAATGATATTATGATTTTATACATTTGGATATAAGCGAAGGATGATTTTATGTATAGAAAAAACTTTGAAAATGACGAATCTTTTACAATGAAGGAAGCTATTAAAGAAGCTAAGAGATGCCTTAATTGTAAATCTCATACATGCATGAATGGTTGCCCTATAGGAAATAAAATTCCTGAATTTATAAATGAATTATCAAAGGGAAATTTAGGTGAAGCTAGATCTATTTTAGCAGAGAAAACATGCCTACCAGCTGTATGCGGTAGAGTATGTCCTCATGAAAAACAATGTGAAGGAAATTGCATTTTTAATAAAAAAGGAGATCCTATAAAAATAGGAAAATTAGAGCAATTTATTGCAGATTTTGATTCAGAAATGAGTTTAATTAAAGAGAAAATTCCCCAAAAAACCCGTGGTAAAGTGGCTGTTATAGGCTCAGGTCCAGCCGGCCTTACAATTGCAGGTGAACTTGCTAGAGAAGGTTTTAATGTAGTTGTATATGAAGCAGAAAATGAACCTGGCGGAATTTTACTGTATGGTATACCTGCTTTTAGGCTTCCTAAAGATGTTGTAAAAAGAGAAATTAAGCATATTGAAGAGTTAGGAGTTACCTTTATAACTAATTGTGTTGTTGGACCAGATATTACAGTTGATCAAATGTTTGAGCAAGGTTTTGATGCTATTTTCATTGGCACTGGAACTGCTATTTCAAAAGAGCTTGATATACCTGGAAAAGAATTAATAGGCGTGGTTCAATCAAGTTATTTTTTAAGAATGGTTTCTTTATTTAATGAAAATGAAATAAGCGCTGATGAAGTACCTGTTGACCAAGATGATGAAATAGTGGTAATAGGTGCAGGAAATGTGGCCATGGATGCCTCTAGAACAGCTAAAAGGCTTGGTATAAAAAATGTAACTGTTGTTTATAGAGGATCATTAGATAATATTTCTGCAAATAAAAGCGAATATGAAAGCTCTTTAAAAGATGGTGTTAATTTTATTTGGAACTCAATGCCTTTAGAATATATTGGTGAAAATGGATATTTAACTGGACTTAAAGTGAAAAATGAAGATGAAGAAGTTATAATTAAAACTAATAAAGTTTTAATAGCTGTGGGCTCTCGTCCAGCAAATAGAATAGTTTCTACTACTACTGGCATTGAAGTAAGTAAATCTGGATATGTTATAACAAAAGATAAACCTTATGGAATGACTACAAGGAAAGGAATTTTTGCTGGTGGCGATGTAGTTCACAAACCTGCTACAGTAGTTCTTGCTATGAAAGAAGCTAAAAAAGTTGCTCAAGGCATAACTAGCTATGTAGATGCAATTAAGCTTTTAGAAGGATTATAATAAATTATTTTTAAAAAAGCTGCTCGTTTTAAAAAAACAGGAGCAGCTTTTTATTTTTTGTTTTTTTATATTATTCAACAACCTTCTTAGGATTTAAAATACCATTAGGATCAAAAACTCCCTTTATTCCTTTCATTAACTCTAAAACACTGCTGCTTTCACTATCCTTTAAATACTGCTTTTTAGCGTAGCCTATTCCATGTTCTCCTGAAACTTTTCCTGAAAACTCCTTAGCTTTTTCATATAATTCGTTAAAAACATCACTAAGTTTAGTTTTCCACACATCTTCACTTAAATCATCCTTTAAAATGTAAACATGCAAATTCCCATCTCCAGCATGACCAAAATTTTTAATTCGAATATCATATTTTTTGCTTAAATCATAAGTAAACTTCACAAACTGAGCTACATGGTTTTTAGGTACCACAACATCGCATTCATCCATTTCTGTAGTAGATGCCTTTATAGCCTCAAGAAAAGCTCCCCTTGCTGTCCACACTGCATCTTTTCTCTCCTCAGTATCAACTAAAAATACATCTAAAGCACCATTTTCAAAGCATATATTAACAGCTTCTTCAAATCCCTTTTCAATTTCATCTTTAGAGTTTCCATCATAGGATAAAAGAAGATAGGCATCTCCTGATTTATCTGGGAATTTTCTGCCAAGGAAATTTTCAGCATCGATTATAACTTTTTTCTCCATAAATTCAACAGCTGTTGGCATGGTCTTTGTCATCATGATTTTTGGAACAGAAGATATTGCTCCATCTATATCCTTAAAAGGTATAAGCAAACTAATTGAACTTTTAGGAATGGGAAGTATTTTTAAAATAGCTTTTGTAACTATGCCTAAAGTACCCTCTGAGCCAATTATTAAATCCTTTAGGCTATATCCGGAAGTATTTTTTACGATCTTTCCTCCTAAATTAATTACATCCCCATTTGCAAGGACAACTTCCACCTGACGAACATAATCTCTTGTAACTCCATACCTAACAGCTCTCATACCGCCAGCATTTGTTGATATATTTCCACCAATTGTAGCAGTCTTTTCTCCAGGATCTGGTGGGTAAAAAAATCCCTTTGGAGTTAAAAACTCGGCAATTTCAGTTAATAAAACACCAACTTCTAAAGTAAGCGTTAAGTTATTTTCATCAAGCTCTAATATTTTATTCATCTTTTGAAGGCTTATTAAAATTCCTCCGCAAACTGCTACAGCTCCTCCTACAAGGCCAGTTCCAGAGCCTCTTGCAACTATCGGTATTTTATTTTCATTTGCATATTTAACAATTTTAGAAACTTCATCTGTTTCTAAAACTTCAATAACTACTTCAGGATACTTATGAATCTCGCTTAATTCATCATGGCTAAAATCTTCATTTATATCCTCTCCCACGTAAATTCTCTCTTGTGGGATAATGGTTTTTAAAAAATCTATATCCTTAGAGTTCATTTAAATAAGCTCCCTCCTCTATTTTCCTTGTTAAAATTGGCACAATTTCATACAAATCCCCTACAATTGCATAATTGCAAAAGTTAAATATTGGGGCATTTTTATCTGAATTTATAGAAATTATGCAAAAAGACCCCTCCATGCCAGCTTTAAATTGAACAGATCCTGAAACTCCAACAGTGATGATCACTTTAGGTTTAACAGCTCTTCCTGAAAGTCCTATTTGCCTAGCAGGATCTAACATACCAGATTCAATAACTGGTCTAGTCCCAGCAACCTCAGCATTTAAAACACTTGCCAGTTTATAAATCATGCCTAAATCCTTTTTAGATTTAACCCCTCTTCCAATGGCAACTATTATTTCAGCATCTGAAATTGAAGAGCTTTTAGGCTTTTTAAATGCTTCTATTTGTGTTATCCTGCTGTTTTTCCATTGATCATTTAAATTGCACATCTTAACAATGCCAGATTTTTCTTCATTTCTTTTAGGAGCGTCAAATATTTTATATCTCACAGTTGCAATTTGAGGTCTATTATTTGGAGTATTTATTTGAGCCATTATATTTCCACCAAAAGCTGGCCTTATTTGAATCAAATCTGTGTTTTCCTTAATATCAATTTTTGTACAATCTGCAGTAAGTCCAGTTCTAAACCTTGCAGCAACCCTAGGAGCAAGGCTTCTGCCAATAGGCGTAGCTCCAACTAAAATTGCAGAGGGTTTATTATTATCAATAAAATCGCTAAAAACATTTGCATAGGGTTCAATTAAAAAATGCTTAAGCCATGGTGCATCATAACAAAATACTTCATCTACACCATAATGAAGGATCTCATTTGCTTTATCTTTTATATTGTGACCTATAAAAATCCCATAGACATTTTGTCCTATTTTATCGGCAATTTCCCTTGCCTTACCTAAGAGCTCAAGGCTTACAGGGTGGATGTTTCCTTCCACTTGTTCTATGTATACTGCAATATTTCTCCACTGATCTTTATCAATAAGCTTTAATTTTTCATCTTCAAAAACAAATAACCCTTGAGGTCCATTTTTAACGCATAGCTTGCAAATTTTACATTTAGAATTTATTGAAAGTTTCTCACCATCATAATCTATAGCTGAAAATGGGCATAAATCCTGTATATCTTTTATATTAAATTCATTTAATGGTATATTATTTACTTTAATTCCCGACATACAAATCACCTCTAAATCACTTTAAGCTGCTTTAACTTATTAAAAATAAATTCAGCATTTTCTTCACTAGATAAATTCACAATAACTTTTTCAAGTTTATCTTCAGGCTTAAATATCCTTTCAACCTGGGTTGGAGAACCTTTTAATCCAAAATTAATTATATTTTTATTTGAAAAATCAGAAAGGGTCATATATTGAGGCTTTTTATCTTTCATATTTCTTTTTATTTTATAAGAAGGGAGCCTTGGAGTGTAGATATCTTTATCTAGGGCTATTAAACATGGAAAGCTAACTTCTTGTATTAAGATCATATCGGAAGTGTCAATTTTAACCTTTATGGATTTTTCATTAACTTCTAAAATCTCTATAACATTAGATACATGAGGAATATCTAGGATTTCTGAAACTTCAGGTCCAACTTGAGCTGTATCACCATCTGTAGTTTGCTTGCCGCAAAATATAATATCAAAATCTCCTAAAAGCTTTATTCCTTCGCTTAAAGTTAAGCTTGTAGCAAGCACATCAGAGCCTGCAAAAGCCATGTCAGATATTAAAACGCCAAAATCCACTCCCATCATAAATGCTTCTTTAATTACTTCTTCTGCTTGAGGTGGTCCCATTGAAATAGCTGTGACGCTGCCGCCTTTTTCTTCTTTTAATCTTAAAGCAGCTTCTATTGCAACAAGATCATAAGGATTCATTTTTGCTTCTACCAGGCTTCTTTTAAGCACGCCCTTTTCTTCATCCATATCTACCTTAGTGGTTCCTGGTACTTGTTTAATACACACAAATAATTTCATAAAAATTTCCTTTCTGTAGTTTAAGATTTAATTAATTATAGCACAACTAAAAACTTTTACATGAAGCATAATATACTTTATTATATATTTTATTTGGGAAAGATTTTTTTTATTGTATAATACTATTTGAGGTGAATTTTTTGATGAAAATTTTAAGAAACAAATATGGTGAAATAAGATCGGGCTGGGACATACTTTGGGTATCTCTTGTGATATTATTTGGACTTCAGTTTATAATAGGTTTTATTTTATCTGTAATTCTTATAGTTAATAAAGAAATCGAAACCAGTTTTCGTTATTTTTACTTATCTGTGAGAATAATCTCAGAATATATTTATATTGTGGCTTTGCTCATAATTTGGAAGGGCTATCATAAAGAAAGTTTTGTTAATTTAGGGTTTACACATAAAGGCAAATTTCTAGACCTTACACTAGGGCTTGTTATGGGATTATTTTCCATTTCATTTGTATATGTTGTACTTTTATTTACAAATCAACTTTCAATTGCAAATGTAAATTTTTCAATAATACACACTCCAGAATATATATTATATTTAATTTTTTATATTTCAGTGGGCATATGGGAAGAAATGTTTACAAGAGGATATTTTATGTCTGTCCTAAAACGAACGAGAAATATATATGCCATCATTTTTATACCATCGATTGTTTTCTCTTTTTTGCATCTGTTTAATCCAAATGTAGGATTTATAGGTATTCTTAATATTTTTGTAGTAGGTGTTTTATTTTCTTTGATGTTCTATAAGAGAGGATCTTTATGGATGCCTATTGGATTTCATATAACATGGAATTTTTTTCAAGGAAATGTGTTTGGACTTAATGTAAGTGGTACAGAGCCTTATAGCATTATAAATAATATTATTGATGGAAATAAGCTGTTAACTGGTGGAGATTTTGGAGCTGAAGGCGGTTTAATTACAACATTAATAGTATCTATATTAATTATATTTTTTTTGTTATTAAGTAAAGAAGAAGATGAGAATTTATGGAGCATTAATATAAAAAATGACTAAAGCTTAAGCCTTAGTCATACTTTTTTTATAAGATGATGCATTAAATATAAAATTGGTATTATATATATCAATAAAAAACCTATAAAATATATAAAGTGGTATATATAATATGTTCCAAATATTATATAATCTTTATACTTTATTGGATTTATTTTATTTTTAACGTATATTGCAGCTATGGCTAGCAATGTTCCTATGCTTATTAAAAGCGAAGGCATAAAATAAGAAGGCATAAATGTAAATTTTAAATTATTTTCTCCTTTATTTAATTCAACCATCATAAAATATCCTGCTGCTTTATACACTGGAGCGCTTTTTCCATTTAATATGCATTTCCACCCTTTGTCATAAGTAATAGGTAAAAATACACATTCATCATCTTTATTTGATATAGCCTTAACATTCATAAACCGACCATTATAAGAAATTGTAGCATTTGATTCCTTTATTTTATTTATATATCTTTCATAGTCGCTTAAATTTAAGCAATATATTGATTTTGAAAAATTAATATCTGGTTCGCTTAAAGCTACTTTAACTGTTTGATTTTTAAAAACTCCAAGTTCAACTAATCCGTTTTGCCAACCTTGAGGATAGAATTTATTTTCTCTATTTGATAAAAAGGGAAGAGTTAAAGCCTCGTCATTTACAAAAATATTAAAAGCTTTTTTATATCCCATGGCGTCAAGATATAGCATAGATTCACTTTCAACATCCACATAAAAAATAGAATTGTTGTTTTCAACCTTAACCACATTTGCTACGTTAATGAGCGGTTTTTTTTCACAAGTTATAGAGGAATATAAATTATTTTGATTTGCTATTGCAGAGGCAGAGTTCTCAATATTAAACTGCTTAACTGTATTTGGTATAACCTTGCAAAATGGCAATTTATGATTATAATCATAAATGTGAATATCTTCGTAAAAATCCTTGTTTTCAGTTGGCACACTTGAATCTTTTACTAAAGTCGCAACAGCTTTATCCATATTTAACCTGCTAATAACCCTGCCAATTCCCAATAATGTATCAGAAAAAATAGTGCCACCAGTATCTATAGTTCTAGTAAATAAACTTGTATATCCCAATTTATTTAAGCTATTTTGTTCCTCTGGCGATATAATATGCATCCACCCTGAAATGCTAGGCCTATCTAAAACTAGTGGATAATTGTCACTCATGAGCCTATCCCTATCTTTTATACGAGTTATAGGATCATTATCATTCTCAAGCTTTACAGCTTCTTCTATTTGAAAATACACATCTTTTTTTTCAATACCGACATTTTCAGTTGGAATTCCTATAAATATAATGCTGTGGGCTATTAATTCAACAATAATAACAGATAAAAATACTACAGGAAACAATTTACTTCTTTGCAAAAATAACAACATCCTATAGCTAATAGCAAACAATAAAAATACTAATAAAAACCTTGAAATAAAAAAATCATTCATAAAAAGGGAGTCAATTGATTTATTAATATCAGTAAAATGTTTATTTATTAATAGCATTGCATATATAACAGGAATAATTATAAGCGTTAAAAACAATAAATTATATAAATGCTTATCATTGTTAAAAAGCTTTGGCACAATAGGTTTATTTTCATTTACTAATATATAACCACAAGCTATGAGCATTAAAAAAATTGGTATAAATGCATATCTGTATGGAAAAGCATTATAACTTCCAGTGTGCCACATTAAATTAATACTTTCTACAAACGCTTGAATAACAGTGCAAAATAAAGATAAAAAAATAAACCATACAAATCTTTTATGTTTATTGTACATATGTATTAAAATAATCAACATAACTACTGGAAGCGCAGTAAATATAAAAAACAATAGCTTATACTGTGTTGGCCCTTCAAAAACTCCAATTATAGATTTATAATTAAAGCTTTGTGATCTTGATGAATCCTTTATTTGAATGTAAGATGGAATAATAACAAAAGCTGAAATAAATAAAGATGCAACAGTTCCAACAATAAGATAAAATACAGAAAATGCTCTTTTCATTTTACAATAGGATAAATAACAGTAAATATAAGTTATTGATGAAAAAAATATAAAAAGCAAAACCATAAAGCCAATATAAAAACAGCTAATTAAACATATTGAAAGCATAATAATATACCATCTTAAAATATGCTTATCAAGCATTATCTTTGCAGATAAAACAAGAAGTGGAAACCAAATTACAATATCAAGCCACATCATATTAGTATATTGAGTTAGGTTATATGCAGAAAAAGCATACATTAAAGAGAGTCCAACATTTATATGTAAAGCCATAGACTTAAATATCTTTTTAAAAAATATTGAAGCAGTAAAAGCAGATAAAGCACATCTAATAATCAGCAAATAAGATATTGCATGAACTATTTCTTCCCTTTTAAATAAAGCAATAATCCAAGAAATAGGGCTAAGAAGTCCCATAAATGTACTTGTGCCATACATGTTTGCACCACTTGAAATATTGAAATTATAGAAAAAGCTTTTGGTTCCATGAAGCACATCATACATATGATAATATAATTTTACGGTGCCTTGGCCTAGGTCCCCCCATATAATAGAATTTTCTCCAAATGGATATATTCCTTTTATAGAATAAATAAAACATAATATGATAATGGCAATAATAGGAGACAATATATTGTAAATAAGTCCACTGCTTAATTTTGCTGCAGCTTTATCTTTGTAAAATTTATTGCTAGATGTAATCTCATGATTATTTATAATTTCACTTTTTAAATATCTCTTATTCCTTAAGCTTAAAATAAATCTTATAAAAAAAAACCTTCTTAAATATTCAATAAACTCACTATTACCTTTAGTCAAATGCTCTTCTTTAGTTAAAAATTTATTTTCAATAATACTTTTATAATCTTTATTATTTTCATCCATAACTACCTCATAAACTTTTGTTTTATAAATTAATTATTCTAATATATTATTCATCATATTTCTACAAATATGTACTTAAAAATAAAAAGAAGCAAGAAAAGATCTGCTTCTTTATAATTTCTTTAGTATATTATCTATAAGAGATATGACTAATGGATTTTTTTCGATTTCTAAATGAGATAGCAATGTTTCTTTGATGATCTCATATGTTTCTTTGTTTCCTTGATTTAATATTTCATCTAAACAATTAATTACAGCACATCTATTTTGATATTTTTTTGATTTCAATTTACGAATTAGATGATATAAATATTCTCTATCATTATCATTTAAAGAATACAAAACTTTATAAGCGCTTATCTTTACAAGATTTGAACTTTCTTTTTTAAGAACTTGTTTTATTAATGATTTTATTTCTTTTTCAAGTTTCAATTTTTTTGATATGCATCCTAATGAATGTATAGCATATGCTCTAACCATGCCGCTTTTTTCTTTCCTTAAAGCATTAATTAATACTTTAATCGCATTTTTAGACATGCTTACACTTAATGAATCACATGCTTCAGCCCTTACTAAATGCTTTTTATCTCTAGATAGCTTAAGTAAAATGCTTTCATCTCGAGGACAAGTAGAATTCACTAAAATCCTGGCAACTTCTGATCTAATAATATAGTTCTTATCCTTTGCGTATAATTTTAAAATATCAAATTCCTCATCTGAAAATCTATCGCTAAATTCAACATTTTCTTCAATTTTCTTAAGCATATCAAATTTCTCTATTAAACTCTCTTCCTCCACTATTACACTTACACTCCCTAAAAATCCAATTTAAATTTAAAATTATAAAAAAATTATTAAATTATTATTTTTTCATAATATATTATAACCATGTAATTATACTCTATTTCATGGCATCATTTATATGTTAAAGCACAGATATGCTCTATATTATAATAATATAACGATTTCATATAGTTTTAAACTATTTATCTCAAATCCCCATAAACAATTTTTTCTTTTGATACATATTCACTTACATTTTCTATAAAATATTCATCATCAACAGGTAAATCTTTTTTATTAAAGTAAATGCTAATATCAGGTGATACCACAAAAATATAATAATTATCTAAAACAAGCACATTAGATACTTTGTCCCACCTAAAAAAATGTTTTTCATTTCCATCATCAGATGTAGTTCTAATACCACGTTCATTAAATAAAATCATAATACTCACCTTCCTTATATTTTTACAAATATTTTTTAAATATATGCCTAAATTATAAAAATACTTTTTAAATATATTGACTAAGTTAGTCAACAAATCTATAATTGTATTGACTAAGCTAGTCAATTAACATTAAGGAGGTATTATTATACACAAAATATTTACAATGGAAGAATATAAAAGAAACCTGTTTCTAACTGCTTCTATGAATGAATTTGCAATTAATGGATACAAAAAAGCCTCCACTGATAAAATTGTTAAAGAAGCTAATTTATCAAAAGGTCTCTTATTTTATTATTTTGGCACAAAAAAAGATTTATATTTATTTCTATTTGAATACTCTATGGAAATAATATTAAAAGATTATTATAGTCATGTAGATATTTTAGAAAGAGATATTTTAAAAAGGCTTAAAAAGCTATTACTTCTTAAAATGGAACTTACAAAAAAATATCCAAACATTTTTGAATTTGTAGCTTCTGCCTTTTATGAAAAAGACCCTTCTGTAGCTTCAAAAATTAGTATGGATAACAAAGAAATATTTATTCAAGCAGAGAAAAAATTAATAAATAATATAAACTTATCATTGTTCAAACCTGAAATAAACCCTAAACTTGCAATAGATATAATACTATTTACCTTTAAGGGATATAGCAATTTGCAAGGAGAGGCAGGTAAAAAACTAGAAGATTATAACAAAGAGTATCCTCGATATATTAAAGAAATAGATGAATATATTAAAACTTTAAAAATTGCATTTTATAGGGAGTGAAAAAGATGGATTTTGCTTATTTATTTAATGAAACCAACGATGATATTTTACAATTTGCTGGAGGAAAAGGCGCTTCTCTTTGCAAAATGTATAAGCTAGGAATAAATGTTCCGGAAGGGTTTGTAATTTTGTCCACTGCCTTTAATAAAGATGAATTAAAAGAGGAAGCAATAAAATCAATAGAAGAGAAATTATCAAAACTTCCCAGTGCAAAATTTGCCGTAAGGTCTTCTGCTTTATGTGAGGATTCAGAAAACACATCCTTTGCTGGTGAATTTGATACCATTTTAGATGTATCTAAGAAAGATGTAATAAGTGCTGTTAAAAAAGTGGCATCTTCTATAAATTCAAATAGAGTATCAGAATATAGCAAAGCTCATGGAATTAAAGAAGATCATAAAATTGCAGTTGTGGTACAAGTTTTAATAAATGCTAAAATGTCAGGAGTTATTTTTTCATGCGATCCTATTACGGGAAGCCATGTGAATATGATTGGCAATTTTGTACACGGAGCAGGTGAAAAGCTTGTCTCAGGTGATAATAACGCCTATGAAT
Source organism: Clostridiaceae bacterium (assembly GCA_031549885.1). Taxonomy (GTDB): domain Bacteria; phylum Bacillota; class Clostridia; order Clostridiales; family Clostridiaceae; genus WQUF01. The sequence continues at coordinate 4,292 of JAVBPD010000006.1, read as the reverse complement.
TTAAAATATCTAGGTTAAATGGAAAATACCAAGGAGATAAGGATTTTGCTTTATTTTCAAAAAAAATATATAAAGATGTTTTAAAAATCGAAAAAATATTTAACCGATTAGAGGATATAGAATGGGCAGTTTGTGATAAAAATTTGTATATACTTCAAGCAAGGCCTATTACAACTTTAGAGACTATTAATTTAGATAATTATGAGGTAAATCAAAGCCTTGATACTGATGCTTTATGGACAAGCAATAACGTGTCAGAAGCTGTACCTGATGTAATGAGCCCTTTTACTTTTAGCATTTTAAGAGAAATGGACTTAGAGTGCCAAAAGGTACCTTTTTATTTTATGTTTGGAAACATATGTGGCAGGTGTTATACCAATATAAGCGTTATCTATTCAGCTTTAGGAAAATTTGGATATAACATAAAAAAAACTGAAGATTTAATGAGCGATGCATTTGGCTATGTACCTAAAAATGTTTCAGTGCCTATTTATCCTTTTAAGTTTTTTTCTCTTTTAAAAGAAATGTTTTCACGAGCAAAAAAAAGCCTAAAGCGCATGAGCGACTCTAAAAAGCAAAAATCCTACTATTTACAGCATACCCCAATTTGGTATAAAGAAACTAGAATATGCATAGAAAACGCTAATTCAAAAGATGAGCTTTTAGAATTATGGGATAAAAACCTTCGACCATATTTATCAAACCTCTGGTATATATGGTTTGGCGGAGCTGGCAGCATAACTTTAAATAGCCTTAGGAAAAATCTTATAGCTATGGTAGGAGAAGAGCAAGGAAATTTGCTTTGTTCAAATTTTAGCGGATCTCAATCTCTTGCAAGCATGAAGCCACTTTTAGCAATTGAAGATGTTATAAATGGCAAAATGACTAAAGAGGAATATTCTGAAAACTATGGACACAGAAGCCCTCATGAATTTGAAGTATATTATGAGTATCCTGGAGATGATCCAAATTATATTGAAAAACAAATAGAGCAATTTAAAGATACTAGTTTAAGCCCTTTTACTCTTTTAAGAAAACAGCAAGAAGCTTTTGAAAAGGCTAAAAATGATTTTATAAATAAATATCCAAGCAGAGAAAAATGGCTTACGAAAAAGCTAGAACTTGTGTCAAAAGATGCAAACACTAGAGAATCCTTGAGAAATGAGTTTATTAAAGTGTTTAGAGTTATGAGGCATTTACTCCTTAAAATTGGAAAAATATGCAGCATAGGTGATGACATTTTTATGGTATACTGCTTTGAAATACCTAAATTGTTAAAAGGAGATGTTGATTTTATAAAAAACCTTCCAAAGAGGCGTGAGAACTTTGAAAAATATCAAAAATATCCTATATTTCCTCAGTTTATAAGAGGCAGGTTTAACCCTGAGGAATGGGTTAATTCAAAAGACAGACGCCAGGATTATTTTGATATAAACGCTACTGCCTCCTATGATAATGATAACTGCATTAAGGGATTTGCTGGTGCTCCTGGAAGTGTCACTGGAATTGTACATGTGCTCAATAGTTTTGATGAAGCAAGCGAATTTAAAAATGGAGAAATTCTAGTAACTTCGCTTACCAATATAGGATGGACTCCTATGTTTCCAAAGGCAAGCGCTATTGTTACGGATATTGGCGCTCCCCTATCCCATGCTGCTATTGTGGCAAGAGAGCTTGGAATTCCTGCAGTGGTAGGCTGTGGAAATGGTACAACATTTTTAAAAACTGGAGATAAGGTTATGGTAAATGGAAGCTTAGGAATTGTTACTAAAATTTAAAAGGGACTGCCTTTATTAAAGATTAAAATCTAGTGAAGGCAGCCTTAAATAATTTCTTCTATTTTTTTAAAAATACTATATATTTTTCATGTTTTCATGTCTACTTTTTTACCATAAGTCCAATAGATGATGCTGAGTTTGATACATTAACTGATGAACAAAAATCCGAATACACCACAAAAATAAAACCATCAATATTTGAAAACATAGAAATTGACCTAAATGATATCTTTGATTTTTAAAAAAAGCTAATATGTAAGTCGATGCACTGGCTACAAAATGCACTCCGCAGCCAGTGCATTTGGGAGTATTCCATTTATCATATCTTCCACATTTTTATGTATACTTTTTTATCATAAGCTCAGCGCCAAAGTCCTTTTTCATGTATTATATCTCTTTTTTCTGTTAGATTATTTTCTTCGTCAACAATATCAAGGTATTCCTTATGTATATCTTCCTTATATTTAAGTATGAATTCACATGCCTCTTTTACAGCTCCTTCCCCTCCTTTTTTTGAAAGAATATTATCTACTGCTTCAAGAACAGAATCACTCGCATCACTAGGCGCAAAACTTATACCTACTAATTTAATTGCCGATAAATCCTGTATATCATCACCTATATAAGCCATATTATCGTAGCTAATATTATATTTTTCACATAACTCGTTTAAAATTTTAGTTTTATCGGATATCCCCTGATATATCTCTTGTACTCCCAATTCTTTAGCTCTATATTCTGCAATCGGAGATTTTCTTCCTGTGAGAAAAACTGGCACAATATTGTTTTTCATAAGATTAATTATTGCCATACCATCTTTTGCATAAAAGGCCTTAGAAACTTCTCCATCATTTCCTATATATATTTTCCCATCAGTAAGAGTTCCATCAACATCCATTATTAGCATTCTTATTTTATTCCTCATTTTTCCTCCTATCTCAATTTGCTACAATTTGATTTTCATAAACATTATACTTTTTACGTACCAATTTAGCAAAACATCCGTTTTGTATAAAATTCTTTATATCTCACTCACATGCTAATATAGCTTTAATTTTATTGAATAGCTTTGATAGTAAATAAAATATTCTATTTTCGTTTTTAATATTCCAACCATTATTTACTAAAATTTTAATAATATCTTCAAATGATAAATTATTAATTTTCTTTTATGAAATATCAATTATTTCAAATAATTAAATTAGATAATGAACCTACACCAACAATAAACCCACCAGAAGCAAGTGTTAAACCTTCACTTATATTTTGGCTTACTTCCTATTTGAGTAACCGTATCATGTCCAGAAAGTCCATTAAAAATAAAATGTATCTAGACTATTTCCTAGTATAGATGGTGTATTTCTTATAGCATCCTCAACTAGCATTGGAGGAAATCAATTTGCTTATTAACAAAATTATTATATTCTGTACTTGGAGTTAATCCCTTTGCCCTAGCTCGTTCTACTGCCCTTGTATTAAGCTCTGCTATTATTTCTAGATTATTTGGTGCAAATTAATATAATAGGGCATAATAATAACCTTCTATGATGTTTAATCTTATACATAGAAAGCTATTATTTTGTATTACATATATTTATGAATATATATATCACCATCTAAATATATAGCAGGAGGTTGATTATTTTCTATCTTTATTATAACTGAAATTTCATATCCAACATAATATTTTTGTTTTATTATCTTTAATTCATTCTGCTTTAATATTAATAAATCTAAAACTTTTTTTAGCTGAACATTTATATCCAAGCTTTCTTCATACCCAGACATAATTGACCAACATGTGTTTTTTATAAGCCCCTTGTTCTAAATAACATATATAATCTAACCTAATTTGATCTAAAAATTTATATGGTTTATTTTTTATATCAGTTATTAATTGTTCCATGAATTATAATTAACTATACCTTCAAGAAAGTATAGTTTAAAATATTCCTATTTTTAAAAAAATTTTTTAAGACAGAATTTACTTTTAAATTTATATTCGACAAAGGGAAAATTTTAAAAGAAAAGACACTGTTCTTTAAATAGATGTTTTTAGATATGACAAATAACCCTGACATGTTTTTCTTTTTTTGAAAGGGTTTTATGAAAGAATGCTCTTATTTAGTTTTGGCTTATTTTAAGTCAAGTAAATATTATTTAAAGAATTCTGCACAAGTTTTTGAGTTTAATTTCTTTAACAAGTTTTTATCAATTATATTTTTATCAGCATAAAGCTCCATGGTTTCTTCATCATATTTAACTTTAAATACATATTTAAACTTTCCTTGTGAAACAAGTCCTGCAAATCTACTTGCTTTTTCTTTTACAAATCCATTTAAATATTCTAAAAATGGGTTAACAAGTTCCCTGTGAAGTTCAACAGTTATTCTAGTTTTATGAGGTGTTATATTTTCAACAAGCTTTATCTTTTCATCAAGCTTTTCTATGGATAAATTCCCTTCAGTTGTTAACAATTTTAATCTAAAGAAAACTTTAACTCCTTCTATTCCA
>JAVBPD010000156.1:0-16867 GCA_031549885.1 Clostridiaceae bacterium | reverse complement strand
GAGTGTCTTCAATTAATTCAATATCGATTTTCTGAAAATTCTCATGAATATTAACGCCTACTTCACCAAAATTTTTTTCTCTTTTTAAAATTGTATTTCTTTCTTTTTTGGCTCTTTTTTCTATTTCTTCAGGGGAAGGTGACTCTTTAAAAAACTCCTGCTCAGTTATTGCATCATCATGTTTTTTTATTCTATAGCTTGGTCTTAAGTCTAATCCATAAATTTCTCCATCATTAAATCTCATAGATATCTCCTAAAAATAGTTTAATTATAATATATATGAGATAATTTAAAAAATTATTCTTAACTTTTTAAATTAAGGATTTAACAATTTTAATTCCAGATTTATTTAATAAATCAAGTGCAATTATATTATAAAAATCTGCAGGGTGATCAGGTAAATCAAAGGTATCAACGCTATCAATTGGTATTATTATATTACAAGGTCTATTGTTTTTATTGAAAAAGGTTTTTAATGATAATGAAAATTGAAGTATGCAAATATCAGTACAATCACCAACAACAACAAAATTATCTATAGAATTATTTTCATCTAACCATTTTTGGAATTCAATTTCATGAAATCCATTTGTGGAATTTTTATTAATTAAAGTATAACCACCTATAGATCTTAAACCTTCAACTATTTCAGATTCAAATGTTCCCTCTATGCAATGCAGTGGATAATCTGAAAATTCTAAAGATTTTTCAGTATGAGCATCGCAAAAAGCAATTGCTTTCATGTTATTTTTTTTAAAAAAAGATAATGTATTTTTAATAGGTGAAATAATTTTACTTATTGAATTACAAGCTAAATTTCCTTCATAAATAAATCCATTTATAACATCTACTATAATTAAGGCAGTTTTTGAACAAGGTAAAGAGTTTAACTGAAAATTGCTTGTGCTATTTAATGAAGACTTTATTTTTTCAGCATAATTCATGGTACACCTTCTTACTAAAATTATTAATGCAATTATATCATAATATTTGTAAATTTACTTTTAAATTGCTTAAACAAAAACATAATGGGAATAATATTAACTAAGAGAAGGTGATGTGATGAAAAAATTTTTATTAAGACTTATCATAATATTTTTAGCAATCTTAACGCTTTATTCCTGTGTTGAAAAAAACGAATCAAATGTGAATGGAAAGCTTGAAGATACATTTGTAGTTACAACAAGCTATTTTCCAAAAGATTTAAACAATGCGCAATTAAACGATAGCAATGCATCAGAGCTGTCTTATATGTTATTTGATGGACTGGTTAAATATGATATAAATGGAACCATAATTCCATCCTTATGTAAGTCCTGGAGCGTGTTAAACAGCGGACTAAAATATAAATTTTTATTAAAAGATAATTTATATTTTTCAAATGGAAATAGCATCGATGCAGATGTTATAAAAGACTTTTTTTTAAGCTTTTTTAAATCAGATTTAGTTGACTTCAAATATAAAACCATGCTTGAACCCATATTTGGAGTTAAAGATTACTTTCAAACTGGAAATATAAATAATATTGCAATAAATGTAATAGATAGCAAAACTTTAGAGTTTAATTTAAACAATACAAATAGCTCTTTTTTACAAATATTATCAAATCCTGTTTTTTTCCTCCGAGATTTAAATTATTGTGATGAAAATTGGATAAATAATTATAATATTATGGCATACTCAGGTCCATATAAAATAAAAGATATAAATAATAACAAAGTTACATTAATTAAAAATTATAATTATAAGGGTAAATATTCCATAAATAAAAAAGAAATAATTTATGAAAAAACCATTAGTGAACATGCTATGGCAATGTTTGATCTAAATGCTGTAGATGCTATGCTAGATGTTCCTGAAAGTGAAATTAATAGATTAAACAATGATCAATATTTAAATAAAATAAACACCGAAACTGTCTACACATTAAATTTTAACTTAAAGAATGAAGATGTGAAAAATAAAGAGTTAAGAAAAGCTATAATTGAATCTATTGAGCAAGAGAAAAACGGAGATTTAACATTTAAAAGTTTAAATTATAACTTAGGTTTTATTGAAGAAGATATAGATAAACCTTCAGCAGATTCATCAGATGAAAATAATATAAATGAAATAAAATCTTTAAATATTTTATTAAAAGATACAAATGATAGCAATAGCTTTATTGAACTATTAAAGAAAATTTTAAAATCCCATTATAATATAGATTTAAACATTAAATACTTTGACAATGATGAAGAATTATTAAATTCAAACTATCAAGTTGCTATTTTAGAAATTTCACCTAATTTCCTAGATGAATTAAGTTTTTTACAGAATTGGAAAAGCGATTCTAAACAAAATTATTTTGGCTTTAAAAATGAAGAGTTTGATAAAAATTTAGATAAGGCCATAGAAAGCATGGATAATGTCGAACAAATAAAGAATTGTCAAGATATTTTAAAAGATAATTATATTACAACTATCTTAGGCTATGAAGATAAAGTAATTTGTATTAAAAATCAAAATAATAATTTATTTATAGATAGAATGGGAATATTGAGATTTGATCTATAAATAAGTCTCTAAGTAGAACTTTCTAACTAATTAGAGACTTATATTTATATTTATTTACTTAGATGAAATTTTAAATAATCATTTTCTAAATTATTTAAAACTGTATAAATGATGTACATATTTTTATACGAATCAAATGATATGCGACCTTGTTTAAATTTTTGTTTTTTAATGTTAAATTCTATGTTTTTTATAAAAATTGGCGCTAAATGGCTTTCTTCAGGAGAAGGAAATGATTTTAGCTTAAAATATTGTTCATCAAGTATATCATCTGATTTTTTAGAAAAGCCTCTATACCTTTCAGGATTGTTGATTTCAGGTACATCTGGCCAGCTTAGTAAAATACCAGAAGCTACTAAGTATTTTTTATAAACTTCTTTAATAATATTATTTATTTCAGCAGATGAATCATCTTTAAAAGCAAGCATTAAAGCAATTAGCAGGCTCATTATGTCATCAGAGTCATATTCAATTTGCTTTGAATTTAATTGGCTATTTACTAAGCCCTTTCCAGCCTCTAGATCAGATAGTATGACTTTAATGGCTTTATCTTTAAATAAACTAAATTTTTCTATTTCATCTGTTAATGATAGATCATTTAACAATATAAACATTGAGGAGTAAAAGCTATATTTGTTGTTAAATTCAATTATTTCTAATGATTCTGATTTGTCTAATAGCAATTCGATTATATCTATTAGTACATATTTTGAAATAGGATGATTTGATATTTTGTAAAAATCTTTTAGAAATAGTGAACAAAGCAGCAATTCTTCTTTATTTTCAGTGTATAAATATTCCTTATTGTCTATAAATACCTGAAAAATATCTAAAGCAAAATTCCTAAAATCGTCAGCATTTTCTTTTTGTGTAGACAAGATATAACAGCAATTCATAATTATTAATTGATCTGAAAATTTAAATTTGTAGTCTTTTTGCTTCAAGCTTACATCCTGAGTGCTTTCTTGAATTTTATCTACAAAATAACCCTCAGAGTTTCTTAAGTTATTAATAAAAAATATTAATTGTTTTTCAGCAAGCTGAAGATAAAATTCATTTATTTTTTTTTCTTCCTCGTTATTTATAAGTTGTTTAGTAATTGTATATAGTTTAAGTAAGTTATAACACATAAGTCCATTGCTTTTCACAATTAGTTCTTTTTTAAATTTTTCTTCTCTCCACATAAGTTTATTATTGTGATTTTCTAAAATTGGACTAGCTTTTTTATATATTGCTAGAAGTGGAGAAATGAATCTAAATGTGTTATTATCATTATTGAATATTTTGTTATTTATTTCTTTATGGTTCATTTGAATTCCACATTTTGAGTTTAGTAAAATATGCTTAAAAGATTCTTTAGATAAATGAAATAATTGATAAAGCATATTATCAAATTTTAGCACATTTACCCTTAAGAATGGCCCAATGTAGTTCAATATTTTTCACCGCCTTTAATTATAAAGTTCATATATAAGTATATTTAAGAACTTTATTATCTATGATATATATGATGGAGGTAATTATGCAAAAAGGTAAAATTAATAAAGTAGAGCTTGAGAAAATAATTGAAATCTTAAAATTAGATAATAGAAAAGACATTCTACAAAGTGCTGAAGTTGGAGTAGATTGTGCTTTAATAGATTTTGGAGAAGAGGCTTGTGTATTGTCATGTGATCCAATTACAGCAGCTAAAGAAAATATTGGGAAATTAGCAGTGCATATTAATTGTAATGATATTGCAACAACTGGTGCAGAACCTATAGGACTTTTGGTCACTATACTAGTTCCTGAAAGTGTCGATATTAAGTTAATACAACTTATTATGAAAGAAATGAAGGAAGAAGCTGAAAAACTAAATGTACAAATAATTGGTGGTCATACAGAAGTAACTTCATCAGTTAATTCTGTTGTTTTATGTGTAACTGCTGTTGGTAAAATTTTAAAAAAAGAAATTTTAAATAAGTATAATATATTTGAAGGATTTGATATAATTGTTACAAAAAAGTTATGCATTGAAGGCAGTTATATTTTAGTAAATGATTTTAGAGATGAATGTGAGAAGATTTTAAGTAAAATAGAAATTGATAACGTTAATGATTATATTAATTATATAAGCGTTGTGAAAGATGGAATTATAAGCAAAAAAAATGGTGCATATTATATGCATGATATTACAGAAGGAGGCATTTTAGGAGCTTTATGTGAAATGTCTATGGTTTTAAATTTAGGATTTGAAGTATGGTGCAATTTAATGCCCATTTCAAACGAAACAAGAAAACTTTGTTATCATTTTAATCTTGACCCGCTAAGGCTTATTTCTTCAGGAAGCATGTTAATTGTGGCTAAAAATGGAAATGATATAAAAAATGCTCTTTTGGAAAAGAATATTGATAGCACAATAATTGGAAAAATTAAAAATAAAGGGCAATCGATTTGGATTGATGGTGTAAAAAATGATGTAGAGTACAATGAGAAAGATGAGATTTATAAATTATTTTAATTAGAGGTGTATATATGAGAATAGATGGCAGGCAAAAAAATGAATTAAGAAATATTAAAATAACTAGAAATTTTACTAAACATGCTTTAGGTTCAGTATTTATTGAACAAGGTGATACTAAAGTGATTTGCACAGTGATGATTGAAGACAAGGTACCGCCGTTTCTTAAAGGCAGTCAAGAAGGTTGGCTTACAGCTGAGTATAATATGATTCCAAGTTCAACAATTATTAGAAAGCAACGCGATATTAATAAAGGAAAAATTGATGGAAGATCACAAGAAATACAGAGGCTAATTGGTAGAGCTCTAAGAAGTGTTATAAATTTAAAAGCTATTGGAGAGAAAACTATTTGGGTTGATTGCGATGTAATACAAGCAGATGGTGGCACTAGGTGTGCTTCTATTATTGGATCATTTGTTGCCCTTGTAGATGCTATTAATGCGTTAGATGTAACTAGTCATTTTGAAATATATCCTATTAAAAATTTTGTATCTGCAGTTAGTGTGGGGATAGTTGGAAACGATATACTTTTAGATTTAAATTACTACGAAGATTCTAAAGCTAATGTTGACATGAATATTGTAATGACAAACGATGATTCTATAATAGAAATTCAAGGAACTGGAGAAGAAAGACCATTTACCATTTTAGAAAAAGATAAATTATTTGAAACTGCTCTTGAAGGAATTAGGAATATTATAAAGCTTGAAAAAGATTCTTTAGGAAAAGGAGCTTTAAGGATTGGAGAAAATAAAGGTAGTAATAGCAACAAATAATGAAAATAAAGTAAAAGAAATTGAATATGTGCTCAAAAATGATAGATTTGAGTTTCTAACTTTAAATCAAATAGGATTTAATAAAAAAATTATAGAGGATGGAAGCAGTTTTTTTGAAAATGCTTTAATTAAAGCAAAGGAAGTATATAATTTTAACAATAAATACTGGATTATTGCTGACGATTCAGGCCTTGAAGTTCCCTATTTAAAAAATGATCCTGGTATATTTTCTGCCAGATATTCTGGTGATCACGATGATAAGAAAAATATTTATAAACTTCTTAAAAATTTAAAAAATGTGGAAGGTGAAAATAGAAAAGGGAGATTTGTATGTGCTATAGCATGTATAGTAGATGCAAATACATATTTTTTAACTGAAGGTGAAGTATGGGGTATTATTACTAAAGATTTAAAAGGGGATAGTGGTTTTGGATATGATCCTGTTATGTACTATTCTCCTTTTAATAAGACTTTTGCACAAATGTCTATTTATGAAAAAAATCAAATTAGTCATAGAGCTAACGCTTTAAAAAAGTTGCAGTTAAAAATAAATGATTATTTAGAGGAAAAAAGATGAACATAGCCGTATTAAGTGATACCCATGGAGATAAAAATAATATTAAATTATTTTTAGAAAGGGTTAAAAATTTTGATGTTATAATTCACCTTGGAGATTATGTTTCTGATGGAGAATACATCAGGAAATATTTTAATGGAAGGTTTATTTTAGTTAAAGGGAATTGCGATTTTAATATAAATTATCCTGAAGATATAATAACAAGTATTTGCGATATAAAATTTTTAATCACCCATGGGCATAAATATAATGTTAAAATGAGTTTATTGAATATAAAATATAAAGCTTTAAATGAAAATGTTGATGTAGTACTTTTTGGACACACTCATAAGACTTTTAATGAGAAAATAGACAATGTATTATTTATTAATCCAGGGAGTTTAGGAGAGCCAAGATATACAAATAAGAGAACTTATTGTACAATTAACATCGAAAAAGGTAGATTGCTATATGAAATAAAAGAATTATAATTTTTTTTAAAAAAGGTATTGACGGCAAATAAAAAGTCGTGTAGAATGATTATTGTCACTTGTGATATCAATCGGGGTGTGGCGCAGATGGGAGCGCGCGTGCTTTGGGAGCATGAGGTCGCAGGTTCAATCCCTGTCACCCCGACCATTTTATTGTCAATTTATTTTTATAGTTTACATATAAAAATAAAAATAGGCTCGTGATAATGTATGCGGGTGTAACTCAATGGTAGAGTGCTAGCCTTCCAAGCTAGTTACGAGGGTTCGATTCCCTTCACCCGCTTTGTATGTGCGCCTTTAGCTCAGTTGGATAGAGCAACGGCCTTCTAAGCCGTGTGCCGGGAGTTCGAATCTCTTAAGGCGCATTTGGTTATGGTGAATGTAGTTCAGTTGGCAGAGCGCCAGATTGTGGATCTGGTTGTCGTGGGTTCGAGTCCCATCATTCACCCCATATTGGGATGTCGCCAAGCGGTAAGGCACGGGACTTTGACTCCCGCATCCGTAGGTTCGAATCCTGCCATCCCAGCTTAATTATGATTCACTAGCTCAGTCGGGAGAGCACATGACTTTTAATCATGGTGTCCGGGGTTCGATTCCCCGGTGAGTCACTTTAAAACTAAATATATATGCAGGTGTGGCGGAATTGGCAGACGCACTAGACTTAGGATCTAGCGCCTACGGCGTGGGGGTTCGACTCCCTTCACCTGCACTTTAAAATGTACGCGGGAGTGGCTCAGTGGTAGAGCGTCACCTTGCCAAGGTGAACGTCGCGGGTTCGAGTCCCGTTTCCCGCTCCATTTTTTTTTTGCTTAATTTTACCCTGCGGGTGTAACTCAGTGGTAGAGTGCTAGCCTTCCAAGCTAGTTATGAGGGTTCGATTCCCTTCACCCGCTTTTTTAAAAAATTTAGTTACAGATATTGTCGATAATTTAAGTACTTGTGATATAATTAAAAAGGTGCTTAATTTTTTTTTTGGAGGTAATATATGAGCGATATAAAAAATAAAAATGCATGGCTTAAATATGATGAAAAGAGTTTAGTAGAAGTCAATAATTTTGCAAATGAGTATAAGGACTTTATTTCAAATTGTAAAACTGAAAGAGAATGTACTATATCTTTAATTGATGAAGCAAAAAATAATGGATATAGGGATTTATATGAAGTTTTAAAAGGAAATGAAAAAATAAAGGCTAACGATAAATTATATGTAAATAATATGGGAAAGGCAGTGGCAATGTTTGTTATAGGAGAGGAATCTCTTACAAAGGGCATGAATATTGTTGGATCGCATATTGACTGTCCAAGATCAGATTTAAAGCAAAATCCATTATATGAAGATAGCGATTTTGCTTTGTTTAAAACTCATTACTATGGTGGAATTAAAAAATATCAGTGGGTTACTACACCGCTAGCTTTACATGGGGTAGTAGTTTTAAAAAGTGGTGAAAAGATAAACATTGTAATTGGAGAAAATGACTCTGATCCAGTTTTCTGTTTTACTGATTTATTAATTCATCTCTCCTCTACACAGATGGGTAAAAAGGCCAATGAGGTTATAGAAGGAGAGGAGTTAAATCTTTTAGTTGGAAGCATTCCTACTGAAACTGAAAAAGATAAATACAGCGTAAAAGATGGAATTTTAAAAATTATTAAAGAAAAATACGGTATTGAAGAAGAAGATTTTGTATCATCAGAATTTGAAATAGTACCAGCAGGACCTGCAAGAGATTTAGGAATAGATAAAAGCATGGTCATGGGATATGGCCATGATGATAGAGTATGTGCATATACAGGTTTTAAAGCAATAATAAATACTGAAAACCCTAAAAATACTGTTGTAAATTTAATGGTTGATAAAGAAGAGATAGGCAGTGTTGGAGCTAGTAGTATGAGTTCAGCTTTTTTTGAAAATGCAGTTGCTGAAATAATCAACAATATGGAAGATTACAGCGATATTAAATTAAGAAGAGCTTTTTCTAATTCTAAAATGTTGTCTGCTGACGTAAGTGCTGCATTTGACCCAACATTCTCTAGCGCTTATGAAAAAAATAATTCTGCATATTTTGGAAGAGGAATAACATTTACAAAATACACAGGAGTTAGAGGGAAAGCTGGGTCAAATGATGCAAACGCTGAATTTATAGCAAAAATTAGAAAGATGATGGATGAAAATAATGTTACTTACCAAAGCGGTGAACTTGGAAAAGTTGATCAAGGTGGTGGCGGAACAATTGCATATATACTTGCAGCTTTAAATATGGAAGTTATGGATGCGGGAGTTCCAGTTTTATCTATGCACTCACCATGTGAAGTAATATCAAAGGCAGATTTATTTGAGACCTATAAAGCATTTAAAGTATTCTTTAAAGAAGCTTAAAATTTTGAACTCATGGGGTATTTCCCATGAGTTCTTATTTTTTTGGAGATTCTTTTATTGTACCAGTTTTATAAGCTTCTACTAATAACTTTAAATTTTCAATTTGACCTTCTAATATTTTTCCGTCATCAGTTGCTTTAACTGTTTGTCTTAATCCTATGTTTTCAACTATTCTTCTAGAAGGCAATGAACAATGCTCAGTTTTAATTACATTTTCTTTTGAAGTAAATGGTTCATGAGTTGCTAAAAGCATTCCATAAGAATTATAAATTAATGTATACCCTGCAAGTCCAGTTGTGTTGTGATACGAAAGAGCAAAACCACCATCGATAACTATCATTTTCCCGTTGCATTTTACAGGATCCTCACCTTTTTTCTCTTTTACAGGAACATGACCATTAATTATGTGGGAATTTTCTAGATTAAGCGAGAATTCATTTAATATAGTGTCGCACATATCTTTATCTTCTCTGTTTAAATAGTAAAAGGAGTGTTCTTCTTTATGAGTATCAGGATCATCAATTAAATACCTTTCAAAGGTTGCCATCTTACTTTTGGCAAATAAAGGAGAGTTTTCGCCGCACCATAGATACCATGTTAAATCAAGGCCATAAGATTTTTTGTCATCATTATTATGATTGAAATAAGCAGCTGAAACATATCTTTCTATTACATCTAGCAATTCTTTACCTTTATAATATTCTCCATTTATTTTTACATTTAAAAATGTTTTTGAATCTTTCATAAGCATACAACCATGATACAATAAATTAGAGTTGCACACTAAATACATGGATCCTTTTGATAATAAAAATCTGATGTGTTTTTGGAGTGTTTGAGAATTTAAGAAGCTTCTTCTAAGGAGATTTATTAATTCTTCTTCAGCTGCATTTAATTGAAAAGGATTATCTGGGTCTATTGTTGTAAATAGTTTATCTTTTAATTCATATTGCTTATCATTTAATGTTATAAAGCCGTGTTCATAATTGATTTTATCTAAAAGAAGCCTATCTTTCATGTTAAAATCATTTTGTCTATTTATAATTTGGCTTTCAAGTTTAAACTGTATTATAGTTATTGCTTTATGCATTTTAGCAAATAAGCCTAAATCACTTTGATTTACTTCTTTATATAAATCTTTTGGATAAAAATGTATACAAGGATCATCTTTATAATATTCTAATGCAAATGTTACCAGAGGCCTTAAATTAATTCCATATCCTTGTTCTATAGTTGTAATGTTTCCATATCTAAGCCCAATTCTAAGAACGTTTGCAATGCAAGCTAATGAGCCAGCTGCAGCGCCAATCCAAACTATATCATGATTGCCCCATTGAATATCAACTGAGTGATAATTTATAAGGGTGTCCATAACTTTTTCAGCCCCTGGGCCTCTATCAAATATATCACCAATTATGTGAAGTTTATCAATAGAAAGCCTTTGTATTAGGTTGCAAATTGCTATTATAAATGAATCTGCACTATCCATTTCGATTATGCTGTTTATAATTCCATAATAATATTGAAGCTTATCTTTTGTATTTCCTTGTTCGTTTAACAATTCTTCAATAATATATACAAAACCAGGTGCTATTGATTTTCTAACTTTAGATCTTGTATATTTAGAAGCTACAACCTTTAAAATTTCAACAAGCCTATAAAGAGTTACCCTATACCAGTTACATAAATCATCGTTGCAATTTCGCTGTATTTCTAGTTTCTCTTCAGGATAATATATAAGAGTAGCCAGTGAATCTTTATCCTTTTCCGTTAAACTAAATGGGAAAACTTCGTCTATTTTGCTCCTAATAACGCCAGATCCATTTCTTAAAACATGTATAAATGCTTCATGCTCACCATGTATATCTGATAAGAAGTGTTCAGTGCCTTTGGGTAATTTTAATATTGCTTGAAGATTGATTATTTCGTTTATTGCAGAATCTAAAGTGGGGTATTGTTTTGATAATAGATTTAGTATTGATAAATTTTCATTTAGGTCCTTAAAAGAACTCAATTAACACACCTTCTTAAAATATTTTTATAAAATAAAAATTGGTAACCTTATTTTTTCTAGGAAACCAATTCACTTACGTATTTTATGCAGATAATTTATTGAGTTTAGCATGTAATCTTGATTTTTTTCTTGAAGCTTTGTTTTTATGAATTACACCTTTAGAAGCAGCCATGTCTAAAGCTTTTTGAGCTCTTGTAAAGGTAGTTTTTGCATCTTCTATGTTATTAGTTGCAATAGCAGCTTCAAACTTTTTGATATATGTTTTTAATGCAGACTTAACCATAGTGTTTCTTAAAGTTTTTTTAGCTATTACCTTAATTCTTTTTTTAGCTGATTTGATGTTTGCCAAGTTATTCACCTCCATGTATATTTAAAAGCAGTTATAAAAACCGCTGAATTGGTTTCTAGTTAACGGAAGTATTATATCATTTTTATGTAATTACTTCAACTATAATTTAATTTTTAATTAATAAATAGATGAATTTGTGATTGGTTAGTTATATAATGAGATTGTCTATTAACAGATAAAAAATAAAGAGGTGGTTATTTTTGAAAGAAATTTATCTTGCAGGAGGATGTTTTTGGGGAGTTGAAAAGTATATTTCTAGTATAAATGGGGTTACTTTGACAAAAGTTGGATATGCAAATGGAAATACCGAGAGTCCAACATATGAAGAAGTTTGCCACAATAATACTGGTCATGCTGAAACTGTAAAAGTTTTATATAATCCTCAAATTTTATCTTTAAGCTTTTTGCTTGGTTTATTTTTTAAGGTAATTGATCCTACATCCATTAACCGACAAGGTGGAGATGTTGGATATCAATATAGAACTGGAATATATTATGTGGATGATGAAGATATAGAAGTAATAAATAAGTGCATTGAGGATTTAGAAGGAAAAATTGGTAAAAAAAGTGTTATTGAAGTAAAGAGGCTTGAAAATTTTTATTTAGCTGAAGAATATCACCAAAAATATTTAGATAAAAATCCTGGTGGCTATTGTCATATTGATTTTAATATGTTTGATATGGCAAGTAAAGCAGAAGATAAAAAAAAATATTCTGTGCCAAGCAAAGAGGAAATTAAAAAAAATCTATCCAATATTCAATATGAGGTAACGCAAAATAGCTTTACAGAACCTCCATTTCAAAATGAATATTTTAATGAATTTAAAGAAGGAATTTATGTTGATGTAATTACAGAGGAACCTCTTTTTTCTTCTTGTGATAAATTTGATTCAGGATGTGGATGGCCAGCTTTTTCTAAACCTATTGGTGAAAACATTATAAAAGAATATAATGATAATTCTCACGGCATGAAAAGAGTAGAGGTAAGAAGTGCATTGAGTAACTCTCATTTAGGTCATGTTTTTAATGATGGTATAAAGGAACTTGGGGGCCTTAGATATTGTATTAATAGTGCTGCTCTTAAATTTATACCAAAAGAAAAGATGGACGAAGAAGGATATGGAGAATTAATGAGATTATTTAAATAATAAGTAAAAGGTTAGAAAAAATCTAACCTTTTTTTGTTTTAAACGCTATAAGCAATAAAGTAATTAGTTTTGGATGTTTCTTATTGTTTTTAAAAAAATTTAATTTAAAATTATAATTTATATAAATTAATGTCTATGAAGAAAGAAGTTTTTGACGGAGAGTCAGGGATTTGAACCCTGGGTTGATTCATCATCAACACGAAATTTCGAGTTTCGCACCATAGACCTCTCGGACAACTCTCCAGAACTTAATATGAAAATTATACTAAATTATTTATATATTTTCAATCTCTATTTATAAACAATTTACATACAGGTTTACGTTGAAAATTGTCATATTGTCTAAAACTGAAGATATTATTACTTAATTTTGGGAATTTATTTTTAAAAAAAAGCAATTATTAAAAATATTATTATCAGTTTAAAATTAACATAATATTAACTTTTATCATAATAATGTTTTGTAGTTTTTTTTTACGTAATTTGGTATAATTACTCATAGATTTATGTCATTTTTTCAATTAATTTATAATTATGTGTTTGGAAAATATGTAAATAACAGTAATAAACTTTATTCGACATTATTTATTTGATTCTTGAAAAAAAGCTAATAAGAGGTGAAAAAGGTGAAATATTGGATTTATGAGACATGTGTTGGAAAAAAATCTGTTACTATTCACAAATCTACTTGTAGGCATTGTAAAAATGGAGACGAGCTAATTTCTGGCAATAGTAATAATAATGTTAAAGGAATTTGGCATGGAGAGTTTGATAATATCAATAAAGCAATTGAAGTTGCTAACTTGTTCAAAGATTGTCACATACGAAAATGTAAAACATGTAAACCAGGAAATATTGAAAGAGACAAATTAAGAGATGCAAATAAATCTAAAGAAAAAAATAAAAAAGAAAATATTAATGAAGAAATAGTAAATAATAAAATTAATAACAATGAAATACTTAATAAAAAAATAGATGAATTGAACATAGATGTTAGAAAATCAAAAATTGACTTCAAAACATTAAAAGAAGAATTTCCTGAAATTTATATAGACTCTGGTATACTTTTTTTGCCTAATTTAAGTATGGATGATTTATTGATTAAATTTCCCAGTATTGCATTAAAAGATTTGAAGGATAATTTTGATGATGTATGTTTTATACAAAACACTCATTCTCCTAACATTAGTGTTAAGAAAGGAGAGATAAGTTTGTCAGATATTGAGTTTAAAAAAATAAAAGATAAATTCCCCGAAATTTATGTTTATTTAGGAAAATTAATTCTACCTGGCATTAAATTTGAAGATTTAAAAGCAGAATTTCCTGAGCTTAAAATGGAAGATTTAAAATCAAAATATTTAGATGTATGCTTTATTGATAAAAAAACAGACCTTTTTAAAGATCATAGATCCAAAGATAATACACCTGATAAAAAGCACACAGAATTAGAAGTTGATTTGTCGAAGCTGGAGTTTAAGGATTTAAAGAAGAGATTTCCTGATATTTATTTTGATTTAGGCAGATTGGTTTTTCCGGGACTTAACTTTAATGATTTAAAAGCAGAATATCCAAATATAACTATGAAATTATTAAATGATAAATTTGGTGATGTGTATTTTAAAGAAAAAGTTAAGATATCTAAAGTAGATGTTGAGGCTGTTGAAGCTATTGAACCAGTTGAAAACATTGATGAAAAAACAAAAGAAGAGCTGGAAGTTTTAATTAATAATAATGAGGAAAAAGAAGTTATAGAATTATCTTCTAATAATAATCAAATACACCTTAATTTATGTAATAAAGAGGAGAATTTAATTAATGATTTACCAAAAGAAAAAAATGAAAAGATTAAGATAAATACTCCAAAATCTGATTTTGGTAAATTTGAGGTTCAAGCTAGCAATGATAAAAACAATTTCTCGAAAATAGATACATTTAAAATTGAAAATAAAATATTGCAAGGTAAATTAAATAAAAGTAATGATATTGAGTCTTTAGAAAATATTGACAATAAACATATTGATAATTTTGAATTTGATGATAATGAAATTGAATTATATGAAATAGATTCAAATGAAATAAAAACAGGTTCTAATTATATTGACTTAAATATAACTAAAATTAACATAGATGAAATAGAAATTAAGACTCCAATTGAAGTGAATTTACCAAAATCAAAATTAGAAGTAAAACCAGTTGATATAGAAATGCCAAAGGTTGAAATAGAAAGCATAAAAGCTGAAGCTCCAAAAGTTGACTTAAAACCTATTGAAGTAACTATACCAAAATTAGAAGTAAAACCAGTTGATATAGAAATTCCAAAGGTTGAAATAGAAAGCATAAAAGCTGAAGCTCCAAAAGTTGATTTAAAACCTATTGAAGTAACTATACCAAAATTAGAAGTAAAACCAGTTGATATAGAGATACCAAAGGTTGAAGTAGATAGTATAAAAGTTGAAACTCTAAAACTTGATTTAAAACCTATTAAAGTAACTATACCAGAGATTAAAATAGATGATGTTAAGATTGAAACTTTAAAATTAGATCTAAATTCATCAAAAATTTATAGATCAAATATCAAAACAAAACCTAGCTTATTAAATCAGAAAATAGATCCAACTTATATAAATAATATTGATATTAAACCAATAGACATGGACATACCTAAAGTTGAAGTTGAAAATATAAAAACAGAGGACATTGGTATTGACATTCCTAAAGTTAATGAAGAGGTTAATATTCCAGAAAAAGAACATAAATTCAAATTACCTGAAGCATATTTTGAATCTGGTAAGTTAATTTTACCTGGAAAGAAATTTAAGGAATTAAGAGAATCTTTCCCTGAATTATCAATTGATGAATTGAAAAATAAATTTAATAAAATTAGTGATGATGATAATGAAAAAACTAAAGATATAAAAATTCAATTAGATAAAACAGTAAAAATAGAAACAAGAAATAATAAATTATTAAATAATGATCCAATTAATATAAGCTACAATGATTTAAAAATAAAATTTCCAAGTTTATCTTTTGATGAATTGAAAATGAGATTTCCAAATATGATCTATGATTCTGAAGATATTGATAAACAAAATAACAAAGAAATAAAAGAGCAAAAATTGGTAAAATTAAAAGGCTTAAAACTTAAGACTCCTAATTTGCCATTGGATTCTTTAAAGAAAAGATATCATAATTTTGATTTTATACAAGATATTGATGCAAAAGATAAAGTTGATATAAAAGTACCAGAAGTTGACTCTAATCCAATATATATTGAAAAATCTCCAGATGATTTAGAAGTTACTATACCAATATCAAAATTAGATTCTACTTCAATAGATATTAAAAAACCCATAGATCATTTAGAAGCTACTATGCCAATACCAAGATTAGACTTAAATGAACCTAAAATAAAGCATTCCAAATTGACGTTAAAAGATTTAAGGTTAAAATTCCCTAATTTATCAATAGATACGTTAAAGGCAAAATTTCCTGATGTTGAGGATGAATTGGAAGCAACATTACCAATACCTAGTTTAAATATAAAAGAACCAAAATCAAAATTACCAAATGTAGATTCTAATGAAGATATTAAGCCAAATATACCTGAAATTAATATTAAAGTCCCAGATACAAATGTTAGTCAAATAGATATGAATATTAAAGATTCAAAAATTAAATTTCCAAAGTTCAATTTGAAAGATTTAAGATTGAAATTTCCAAATTTATCACTTGATGAATTAAAAGCAAAATTTCCTAATGCTGACTTTAGCAATAATGTTGACCCAGCTTTACCCGAAGTAAATGTAAAAGAGCCTAATATAAATGTTAAAGAACCTAAAGTAAATATACCAAAACTTACATTAAAGGATTTAAGGTTAAAGTTTCCTAATTTATCAATTGATGCATTAAAGGCAAAATTCCCAGATGCTGATTTTAGTCAAAATATTGATGCAAAGTTACCTGAGTTAAATGTAGAACCAGTAGAACCAATAGACATAGAGATTAAGGAGCCTAAGATAAAGGTGCCAAAGCTCACGCTAAAGGATTTAAGGTTAAAATTCCCTAATTTATCAATTGATGCACTAAAGGCAAAATTC
>JAVBPD010000136.1:0-7261 GCA_031549885.1 Clostridiaceae bacterium | reverse complement strand
ATAAAAATTTTTATTTACTTAAAAAAGGCTGTTGCAGAATTATTATTAATTCTGCAGCAGCTTTTTATTATAATACAAAATTTCCAATATTTATTTTGACAAAATCATCAGAATCTTTATTTCTATCATGATTTAACTTGTCTTTTAAATTCCTAATCACTCCATCGCCTTTTTTAATTTTTATCATAACTGATGGCTTTAAATCATCGGAAACTTCAATAACACCATCATAATAAATAGCATGAATGCACTCTAAATCTTGATCTAAAACATCTTCATCAAAAACCAATATTCCATCTACATTAATTGTATAAGTTATTCCAGATAATTTAGCAGCATTAAGAAATGCCTTTGAAATAGTTTGACATCCATCAACATCTAAAAGCTCTCCTTTATATAAGAAAACTTCATCAGCATTGCCAATTTGTTTAAAATGCTTAAAGCTTGAAAATGGTATTTTAGCGCAGCCTTTAACTATAATAGATGTAAAATCATTTAAACATTCTATATCCTTTGGGTTTAATTTTAAATCCCCTATTACATATATTTTATCTCCATAAATAGCATAGACAGAGTCGTCTAATATAATATCTTCTTTAATAAGCTCGTGATTTTCTTTAACTAAAGTATAATTTTCATAGCTTAAAACGCCGCTATATTTGTTTAATATGTCAGTTGTAGTCAATAAATTCACAGATTTTAACTTTAAATTCATATCTAAAGCATGCTTTAATGCATTTTCATCAAATGCTGTTAATAAGCCTGTAACATAGGTATTTTTAAGAGCAAAAACTGCATCTTCAGTTAAAATTAAATCCCCTAATTTAACATTAAAACCTTCAGGATATGTTTTTATGCTGTTTGAATAAATCTTGCAAACAGAAGATAAATTAACAAAATCAGGCACATATACTGTATCTGAGGCATAAATTCCAGTTGCAGTGGCTAAAGAGGATACCCCTCTACTTTCTATTATTAAATTGCCTTTAGATATGATAAAACAATTTTCAAAATTCATTCCTTCTACAATGTGGGCATCTTTTTCAATTTCATATACATTGCCGTCTACGTTTATAGCAGTTATATTGCCTGCATTAATGGAAAAATTCATGTTGTTTAATTCCTTTTGCATTTTAGTAGAAATAAGAATGGATCCAGCATTTATATGCCCCTCATCATAACCTTCAAATATTTCCTTGTTATCTCTAATTAAAATTGCTGAACCACAATTAATAGATAATTTTTTACTCATTTTTATAACCTCCAAATTATAAATATTTTTTCATTATTTGATTTGCCTGTCTTAATTTTGTTCTAACAGTAGATGCAGGTATTTGAAGTATTAATCCAATTTCCTTTGAATTAAGATCTCCAAAGTACTTTAAAGAAACCGCTTTAAGTAAATCATCTGGAAGCTTGCACATAAGTTCTTTTACTAGTATCTTGCTATCCATATCTTCATCATAAGAATCTTCAAAATCAAAACTTACAGTTTTTGAAATCTTTCTTTTATAATCAATTAGAATATTTTTACTAGTTACATATACCCAAGCTTTTAAAGCATTCTCATTTAAGCTTTCTAAATATTCTCTATTTTCAAGTGCTCTTAGAAATGCCTCTTGAACAGCATCTAAAGAAGCTTCTTCATCTCTTGAAAATTTAGTTAATTTTTTTATAAATTCATCTTTACGATCCTTAAAGCAAATTTCTAAAAGCATTTTTATTCCTCTTTTCTTTAATTTCCCTGTTCTATACTTAAGACGTTTTAAACATTAAAAGTGTTTTAAAAAAATAATATTTCTTTTTTATAAGCGCTTTTATGTATAAATCAAATTTAAATACAAAAAATACATTAATAATTATATTTAGGAGGCAAATTATGAAGTTTATAACATCTTTAGCTTTACTTATGAGTTTATTCATGAATTTCTCTTTTAATAGCAATGAATTTATTGTTAAAAATACATCTAAAATACCAAAAATTATGGATTCAATCAAGAATATGTTTAAACCAGAAAACAATGAAAAAAATTCCATCATAGTATTAGATGAAAATAAAACTAATAAAATAAAAATAGATGATCTCATTATAACCACTTTAAAAACAGATAGCACTTCAGGATTTTTTTGGCAATATGAAATTTCTGAACCTTCTTTAATTGATATTGTTTTTGAAAATTATTCCCCTGGAAAGGATATTAAAAGTGGATCTGGAAAAAAAACATTTATATTTAAATCCCTTGGGAAAGGTAAATGCGATGTTAAGTTTAAATATTATAAACAAGGTGAAAGCTCACCTATAGAAAATATTATATATAAAATATCTGTAAAATAATATAAAAAGGCCGTGCAAAAGTATGGCCTAAATTCTATTATTTCATAGTTAAAATTAGTGCAATAATATCCTAAACCAAGTATAATAAAAGGTGAATTTTTAAAAGGAGTGAATAAATGCATAATTTTAAAGTTATTTTAAGCTATATGAAAAAATACAAATATAGATATATAATAGGTATTTTATTTTTAATAATAGTTGATTGTTTAAGCGTTTTGCTCCCTTTGGTTTTAAGAGATATTACAAACGATTTTGTAAATAATAATTATTCAAGTAAAATAATAATAAATTACCTAATTAAAATCGTAATATTAGGAGGCACAATAGCTTTTGGAAGGATTTTTTGGAGATATTTAATTGTTGGTTCTGCAAAAATGGTGGAATATGATTATAGAAATAATTTTTTCCTTCATTTAGAAAAGCTATCTTTAAATTTTTACAACAAAACCAGCACAGGAAATTTAATGGCACTTTCAACAAATGACCTTCCAGTATTTATAAACGGCATAGGCGGTGGAATTGTTCTATTTTTAGATACAATTATTTTAATACTTGCAACTGGATATCAGATGTTTAAGTTAAATATGAAATTAACACTATTGACATTGTCTCCTCTTCCTATTATGGCATTTGTGTTATTTAAAATTGGCATAAAAATGCAAAGAAGATATTTAAGGGTTCAGGATTCATTTGGGAAGCTTTCAAATGTTATAGAAGAAAACCTTTCAGGCATTAGAATAGTTCAATCATATAATCAAGAAGAATTAGAAATAGAAAAGCTTAATAAAATGAATTTAAAATATAGAGATTTAAATTTAAGCTATGGAAAACTCTTAAGCATATTTAACCCTATTTTAGAAAACATAGGAACTATTTGTTATGTGATTTTTTTAGGTATCGGTGGTACATATGTTATAGTTGGGCAATTTAATTTAGGTGATTTCATTGCGTTTAACTCATATCTTTGGAGCATGATAAATCCTATCCTCACAATTGGCATGGTTGTAAATATCATACAAAGAGCCCTTGTTTCTTTAAAGAGGCTTGAAGATGTTATGATACAAGATCCAGATATTTTTGATGCAAAAACCATAGATGTTACTTCATTAGATGGTGATTTAAAGATAAAGAATTTAACATTTACATACCCTAAAAATAGAGCTCCTTCATTAAAAAACATTAATGTTAACATTCCAAAGGGAAAAATTCTAGGTGTAGTAGGAAAAACTGGAAGTGGAAAATCCACTTTAGCTAATTTATTAATAAGGTTATATAATGTACCTGACAGTAAAATATTCATAAACAATGTTGATATAAACCGCATTCCTTTAAATGCTCTTAGAACAAATATTGGTGTGGTTTCAGATACTTTCTTATTTTCAGATACCATAACTGAAAATATTAATTTTGCATTTGATGATTTAGACATGGATAAAGTTATCGAAGCTTCAAAAAATGCTGAGGTGTATAAAAACATTATGGATTTTCCGGATAAATTTGAAACTGTAATAGGTGAAAGAGCTGTAACACTTTCAGGTGGGCAAAAACAAAGAATAGCTATAGCAAGAGCGTTAATTAAAAATCCTGATATTTTAATTTTAGATGATTGTCTTTCTGCTGTGGATTCAAAAACAGAAAGCGCAATTTTAAAAAATCTCAAATGTATTATGAAAGGTAAAACTTCAATAATAATATCCCATAGAATTTCATCAGTACAACATGCCCATGAGATAATAGTATTAGATGATGGAAAAATAGTTGAAAAAGGTACCCATGATAGTCTCATTGCTAAAAAAGGTCATTACTATAATATATATATGAATCAGCAATTAAAGGAAAAACTAGCTAAGGAGGTTTAGTATGGATCAAAATGTTGAAGAAAATAAGAAAAAAAATTTTGACCTTCCTATTTTAATTAGAATTGTAAGCTATATTAAACCTCACTTTAAAGTATTTACATTTGTTTTAATACTTGTAATTGTGACTTCAATATTTGCAGCATTAAAACCTACTCTTATACAAAAGGCTATTGATGATGATTTTAGCGGATATCAAACTCCTATAGTTAAAACAGATGAATTTAGCGGTATTAGAGTTGGTAATCAATTTTATAAACAAGATCCAAATGCTAAAGAAGATATTTACTCCCTTTTATACATAGATAATATAGCTTACTTAGTTCAAGGAAAAGTAGATTACTCCAAAAACTTTACTAAAAAAGATAAGGATATAAAAAATGGAGATGAACTGTTTAAAGTTATTGAAATGCCAACAAAAGATGAATTATATAATTTAAGACAAAATGATATACAGGGTTTAATGAATTTAACATTTATTATAGCATTAATGACAATACTCACGTTTATAATGGGTTTTTTTCAAAGCTACTTTCTCATTTCTATGGGACAAAATATAGTTACAGCAATGAGAAAGGATCTTTTAAACCACGTTGAACATTTATCACTTTCTTTTTTTAACAAAAATCCCATTGGAAAAATTGTTACAAAGCTTACAAATGATCTTCAGAACTTAGTTGAATTATATTCTGGAGTATTGATATATATAATAAAAGATGTGGTGCTCGTTATTGCAATTTTAATTTTCATGTTGTCACAAAATATAAAGTTAACCATTACAACAGTACTATCCCTGCCTTCATTATTTATTTTTGCGCTTATTTTTAGAAAATACGATTTAATGGCTTATAGAAGGGTTAGAGAAACTTTATCCAAAATAAATGGATTTTTATCTGAACATATTGCTGGCATGAAAATAGTTCAAAGTTTTGGTAAAGAAGAAAAAATATTCAATAAATTTGAAAATACAAATAAAGAATATAGGGATGCCAACTTATTTCAAATAATGGTATTTTCCATATTTAGGCCATTAATTGAAGTTGTAGTTTCCTTTGTTCTAGCTTTTGTAATTTGGATTGGTGCAAATGATGTTATTTCCGGAAAAATAAAGTTTGGAATGCTATATGCCATAATTAACTATATTATGATGTTCTTTGGCCCTATATTAGATTTAGCAGAAAAATTTGATATGTTGCAAAATGCCATTGCATCAGCTGAAAGAATATTTGAATTACAAGACACAAAAATAGAAATTGTATCTCCTTTAAGCCCTGTTTTATTTGAGGATTTTAAAGGTGAAATAGAATTTAAAAATGTTTGGTTTGCTTACAATGATGAAAACTGGGTTTTAAGGGATGTTTCATTTAAAATAAACCCTGGAGAAAGCGTGGCATTTGTTGGCGCAACTGGAGCTGGAAAAACTTCAATAATAAGCTTAATAACTAGGCTTTATGATATTCAAAAAGGAGAAATACTGCTTGATGGAGTTAACATTA
Source organism: Clostridiaceae bacterium (assembly GCA_031549885.1). GTDB lineage: Bacteria > Bacillota > Clostridia > Clostridiales > Clostridiaceae > WQUF01. The sequence continues at coordinate 1,574 of JAVBPD010000136.1, read as the reverse complement.
AAAATTTAGAACTTAAAGACTTAAGAACTAAAGTATCTTCAGTGCTCCAAGATGTATTTTTATTTAGTGGTGAAATAAAAGATAATATTTCATTAAATAATAAAAATATAACTGATGAGGAAATAATTAATGCTTGCAAATTTGTAAATGCAAATAAATTTATTGAAAAGCTTCCTTACAAATATAATACTATAGTAAACGAAAGAGGAACCATGTTTTCTCAAGGTGAAAGGCAGCTTTTATCATTTGCTAGAGCAATTGTTTTAAAAACTCCTGTTTTAATATTAGATGAAGCTACTTCTAATATTGATACTCAAACAGAAAGCTTAATTCAAGATGCACTTTTAAAAATTACAAAAGGAAGAACTATGATTATAGTAGCTCATAGGTTGTCTACTATTAAAAATTCCGATAAAATTATGGTTATGCATAAAGGACAACTTAGAGAATGCGGAAATCATGATGAGTTAATGGAAAAACAAGGTATTTACTATGATCTTTATAAACTTCAATATGCTGTAAATAATTAAAATGAATTAGGTTTTTCTAGAAGATTTAGAAGAACCTATTTTTTTTAAAATAAATTAGCATATTTTTAAAAATAAACCTATATATATTATAAGTGAATTATTTTTAGGAGATATTTATGCGATTTAATGATGGAGAAATTTATGGCTTAGACTTAAGACCAAGCTATAGAATAAAAAAACATGATGATGCAATAACTGAGCAGGAGTTTTTTAAAGAGTCACTTTCCCCTGAAGAAGTAGAGAAAAGAGCCAAAAAAGAAAGAAATACAATTTTAAAAAGAGAAAAAAATTTTGGTGAAGTAGGCGTTAATATTCATGAGAATTTTCAGAAAATCGATATTGAATTAATTGAAGACACTCCAATTGGTTGGAATTTGTTCAATGAAGCCTCAGATATGAACATTTTAGACATGGCTAGGTCAATACAGAGCATTGGATTAATTGAGCCAATTATCGTCAGTTTAGATTCAAAGGGAATTTATACGCTTATATGCGGTCGCACAAGAGTCCTATCATTTATTAGATTATTTCAGGAAACAAATAGCAATAAATATAAATTCATTCCAGCATATGTATTAAATGCAGATTGTGTAGACGAACTCTTTTTAAGGACACTAATAATTGAGTCAAACATCAGGTACAGAGACATTTCAAAGATTAATTTAATAAAATCCTTGCTCCAAAATTATGAAATAATGAAAATGGCTAAGCAATATAGAAATGAAAAAAATTTAGGAGTTGAACTTGCTAAAACCTTTGAAATTTCTCAGTCTTCAGTTTTTAACTTTATAAAGGTGAAGAATTTATGCGATCCTGCTCGCACTTTGTTATATGAAGAAAGAATTACCTTAAGAGCAGCATTATACCTTGCTAGGGTGTCAAAGGAAACTCAAATAAACATCTTAGAGAGGTTTGGAATAAAGGGAATAAATACAATATTTAAATTAAAGCTATTGACCAGCGAAAACAATATATCCATTGAGAAATTAGAAAAAAAGATAAAAATGGTAGATGAATTAACCCCAATGAAAACAAAGATAACTG
>JAVBPD010000015.1:0-7733 GCA_031549885.1 Clostridiaceae bacterium | reverse complement strand
CTGGCTCAATGGAATATTCAATTAAGATGAAAGCAACAAATTACTTTCATCTTAGCAAGTTTCTATTTAGTAAGTATATTAAGGTTTTATAGAGTCTCTATTCATTGATACAACCTTGGAAGAAGATAAAGATAATTGTTCTACAAAGAGCTTTTCTTCTTCCTTTGTCATTGGCTCTCCATATTCTTCTTCTTCTCCTAAAATCAATTGAATAGCCGCTTTATTCATTGAATGAAACCTTTTTGTTTTACCTCCAAATCTAATTTGTTTCTTTGGTTCTAATATGCCAAGTTTTGAAAGGTTATCTTCTAGTGTTTTTATATCTACTGGGAAAGGTGAATCAATATTTTGTCTGAATTTACATATTTTTTCAAATACAGATTCAAATACTATAGCATAAATATCTTTTTTTTCATAACCACAAAAATTTAGTGGCTGGTCTTCAGTGCTCTTTTCATCAAGTATTTTTATTTGTCCTGATTCTTTTAGTGAAATAAAAGTTTTTAAAAATATGATTGCAGGTTTTTCACCTTCAAGAATTGTATTCTGTTTTATTCCTGCTTTATTTAACTCATTTATAGCCTCATTAAGCATTTTATTAGCTTCTTGTTGATTTATAGCTTCATACTTTTCTAGAAACTTAATAAATGTACTATAACCAATGAGTAAAAAAGCATTTATTTCGGCAATACGAGCGTATTCATTATTTAGAAATATTTTTCTATATTCATAAAACTTTTTTTCTAAAGCTATAGGATCAATATCTTGTCTTATAGAGTTTATATATAAGTACATCACTTCACTTAACAGACTCTTATTTTCTTGTATTGCTTGGAGCTGATTAAAATTTATATCACCTTTATTGGTGTCTATAAAAAATCCTCTTGCTAGCCTGCTCTGTGACACTTTTGGATAAGTTTCACCTGTAATTAGAAGGTTACCCATTGGTGGTATTGAATATTTAAGTTCTGCTTTATTATTACATCTATCCCTTGCTTTACGGTCTCCATATTGTGCGGTTAACGCTTCAAATATAGCAGTCATTTTATTTAATTCATTAGTTCCTCTTGGATGGAAGTCATCAACTACAAATAATGCATCTTTGATTACAGATCCTTTTTTTTCTATAGCTGTTACTGTATCAGAAAATCCAGCAGGGAAGGAATTATTATTAAAATCAGCTCCAAAGAAATTTAAATATATACTTGCAATACTGCTTTTACCTGCTCCTGACTCTCCCTTTAAAAATAAATATAATTTCGGTGTGCATTCTCTTTGACTTAAAAACTCGTTTAGAGGGCTTAAAAATGTTAGTGCCATTAATGGAATGCTAATTCTATTTGGAGCAACTTTTAAAAGTTTTTTAGCCATTTCAATAGCTTTAAGTTGATCTTTAGGGGGTATAAGAGTATATTGTTTTAATGAGCTATCTAGTTCAACAATTAATTCTGGTTCTCCTACAGCTCCTTTGTTGTGCAAATAAACCCATTTATTATTTATTTTGATCCATCCTGTATGAGAATATTTATATTGTCTTGGTGCTTTTTGTCCTGTTATTTGAAGAGCCTTATAAATATAATCTTTATTTAATCTTCCTGGATTTATTATTGCATCTACAGCCCAAGAGCTTTTATTTATCCAATTTAAAGAGGAGAACTCTTCACTGTTAACTATAAGTTTTTTTAGATGCTTACCACTTTTATTTATTCCTTCAATATGGTATAAAAGCTTTGTTTCTTGATTATCATCTAACGTTTCAATTAGTGTTATATAAGATATAAAATTGCATAGCTCAATGAATATAATGTTTTTATTTTTTTCTTGTTTAACAAGTTGTAAACTGTTGTTTACAACGTTAAATTCAGGCTCAAATTTAAAGAATATTTGATTAAAGTATTTTTCATTTTCATATTTGGAAGCAATATGAATTACTTCAATAATCTTTGATTTGAATCCTTCTCTATCATTTATTAAAGCCTCATTAGCATCTTTGTGATCTTTTGATATATTTTCTATTATAAATGGAATTTTTAAATATTTAAACTGTTCTTCAAGTTGAAGAGTTGCTTTTTTACCTGCTTCATCATTATCTAAAGATATAATAAATGTACATTGAGGCTTAATTACATCAATAACTTCTATAAGCTTGTTTAAGTTTCCTATACCTCCAAGACCTATAGAATTGAAACCTACTTCAACTATACTCATAGCATCAAATTCGCCTTCCACAATAAAACAATACTCTTTGTTTTGTAAAGCTTCTACATTAAATAAGTTGCTTGAGCCCATTTTTCTTATTTTGTCATTTTTGCCTTTATTTTCTATATTTCTAATAACATAACTATCTTTAGCAGTTGGAATAATGACACCTTTGCAATTTAATCCACTATACTTTATATTTGGATCATATCCAAGGTTAAAGTGCTGGATAGTTCCAGCACTTAATCCTCTTTCTTTAAAATAATTAGTTTCATTTACTGACTCAGTACATTTCATAAAGTACTCAGTATAATCAATAACTTTCTTCATCTCTACATTCACCTCTACAGGCTTGTTTTTAACTGTTTTTTTAACATTAAAATTGTTAATATTAAAAATCTCACAAGCTTTGCTAAACTGATCTTTGAAATTATTTAGCTTATACTTTAAGCCAATAAGGTCAAAAATATCATAGTTAGTACCACAACCAAAACATCTAACTATATGTTTTTTTTTGTAATACTTCATGCTTCCAGTTTTTTCTTTATGAGATGGGTTAAGACATTTAAAATGCCTATCTGGATTTATCCCTATACTTCTTAAATAATCAGGAAGGCGACTTCTTATTTCTTCTTTAGTTGTCATAACCTAATGCCTCCTTTGCGGATGACACTGCTAAAGACATGTCTTTAATGCGACTATCCATTTGACGGACAAATTCATATATTTCTTTTTCATCACTAGGAAAATAGTAACCTGGAGATGTAGCATCAGTGGAAGAACAGATAATAACCCCTTTTTTTCTAAGTCTATTTATTTCTGAAGTTACCTCCCGAACATATCTATATCCTAATATTGATTGGAGATATCTAGCAGACTTCGCATTTTCTTTGCCAAAAGATAAAATATCTATTATTTCCATGAGTACACCCCCTTTTTTTTCATCATAAAAGAAAATCTTTCATGTTGTATTTCTTTTATGATATATTTATTATATGGATAATAAATATCATCCATATTTAAGTTAATGTTGCTTTTCCCACTAGCTGGAAACTTTCGGAAAAGCAACATTTTATTTTTTGCTTTTAACATTTTTATAACATCCTTTCGTTCAATTTTCTTATATTTTGTTTTTGGGGAGGTTGATCCCCATTTTTAAGCAATTCAAGCAAGTTTGGATAATAGATTAAATATTTTTTACCTGCTTTTGAATATTTAAGTCTGCCGTCTAAACATGCACTTCTAATAAAGTTTCTGCTTATCCCTAAATTTTCAGCTTGAGCTCTATTGAATGTTCCTGTAATGGTATTTGTATCAACCATAATAATCATCCTTTCATATTTATTGATCATTAATTTGTATTGTGTTATAATTATACACAAATAATTACCACGAGTAAATAAATTAATAGAGTGAATAATCGTGTAAATAAAAATATTTTTTGGAGGGTGATAAGATTGGATATAGATTTATTATTAACAGAACATGACGAAAATGGAAATGCGAAAAGGGCGGTAATTAATCAGAATAAGTACATATTAAAATATTTTACATGTTCGGATTTTGAATTTGATTTGTTTGAGGGAGAAGAAATTATTCGTGTAAATTCAACGATACAAAAATTTTATTCAGATATTGTTGAAACTGAGGAGTTGATAGAGAGGTGCTTAAAGATTGGGAAAAAATTTATAGATGCAGATATCTTTTTAAAAACTAATGCATCATACCATGGAATGAAATATAATTTTATGCTTTCAGAAGATTATATTAATAAAAAAGAAATTTATCAAAAAGAACTAAAAGATTTTTGCTTAGACTTTATGCTTCCAAGTTCAGATCCAATTGATACAGTGCATACTGGAAAGATAAGTACAGGTGGAATTGCTGAACTACTGGTTTTATTTGGATATAAAGTTAAAGATTTTTTAGTTGATATACTAAATATTTATAGAATTGGCGCTTATTTATATAGCTTTAGAAAAATGAATGAAGATAAAACATTAACTAAACAAACTAGAGATGATATTATTTCTAAGATTAGTAGTGCACATAGAGAATATAGTTTTAAACCCAGTATGTTGTATAATATTGGTCAAGGTTATAATGAAAAATTTCTTGAACCAACATACTATTTATTTGACATATTACAAGCTGAATTTATTGAATATGCTATAAAATGTATTCAAAATAAAAGATATATTAAACTAACACATACTAAAATATGTGCATATTGTGGCAAACAATTTGAGGCTTATTCATCAAAAAAGAAATATTGTTCTCCAAAATGTAAAGATGATTATAATAATAGACTTAAAAGAAACAAAACAATAATGGAAGAGAGGACTAAAAATGAGTAATGTTGTTAAACGAATTTCTAAAGATGGAGAGATTTCATATTATATTAGAGCCAGTAATGGATATGATTCTAATGGTAATCAAATTAAAAAGAATTTTACTTGGAAACCTGATCCAAAAATGACTCCTAAACAGATAGAAAAAGAACTTAAAAAACAAGTTATATTATTTGAAGAGAAAGTAAAAAATGGATTTATAATTGATGAAAATATAAAGTTTAATGAATATGCTCAAAGATGGTTAGATGTTAATAAAGCTAATTTTGCACCAATTACTTACACTAGATATGAAACTCTTTTAATTAGGATTAATAAAGCGATAGGGCATTTAAGAATTGGTAAAATACAATCAATGCATCTACAAGAGTTTTATAAAAATTTAAGAGAAATTAAGAGTGAAAGGACTGGTAACCCTCTTAGTGATCAAACAATTAAACATTATCATAGATGTATATCTGCTATATTAACACAAGCTACAAGAGAAAGGATTATACAAAGAAATGTAGCCTCTCATGATTTCATGAATGCTCCTAAAATCATAAAAAAGGAGATGTCTCATTTAAATGAAGAACAAGCAAGGGAATTTGTAATGTTATTAAATGATGAGCATGATATAAGAGTAAAGACTGCTTTAACATTATTAATCTTTTCAGGTTGTAGAATTGGAGAACTTTGTGGATTTGAATGGAAAGATTGTGATTTTGATAAACATACAATTAATGTTAAGAGGAGTTCTCAGTTCTGTAAAGGGCATGGTATGTTTACAAAAGAACCCAAAAACGAAACAAGTAAAAGGACAATACACTTATCAGATTCAGTTTTTAGCCTTCTATCAGAATATAGAAGGTGGTATTTAGAGCAACAGCTTGCAAATGGTGATAGATGGATAAATAGTGACCGTCTATTTATTCAAAGTGATGGAAAACCTTTAACGCCTACAACAGTTAACAAATGGCTTAACAAATTTTTAAGTAAGCATAGTTTGCCCCATATAACTCCTCATGGTCTTCGACACACAAACATTACATTGATGATTATGAATGGGATAGATGTTAGAACAGTAGCATCAAAGGCTGGTCATTCTAGAACTTCAACAACTTTGGATATATACTCTCATGCTCTTCAATATGCTGATGAAATGGCTACTGCTGTACTTGATAATGTTCTCACTTCAGAGCTTTAATTTTCAATAAGATGAGTTAAATTAATGAGTTAACTCATTTTTTTGATTTCTGAAGTATTATTCTTTAATCTCATATTGAGCACATAAATCATATACAGATTAACATAGACACAAAGAATAAAAATAAAAATATTTAGAATAATAAGTGTAAAAATATTAATATTTTGGAGACTTGGTAATGAATAAGATTAGTTTAATTATTTTGTGGATTATATTAATTTTGCTTTTACTTTTATCAATTGAATATCTATTTATGGGTGAAGTATTAGCCACAATGGTTATGTTATCTATGTCTATATTAATTATTTATATTATTTTTACAAAACCAACACTATCATATATTTATAAAAAAAGTTTAGGTATTAGTATGATTATTTTATTTTTTATTACAATAGTGAGTGTTTATACAAAAAATAATGATCAAACAAATATTGCAACTGATACTTTTGCTAATTCTACTAAGGTTACTATAAGTAATTCTAAACAAATAAATGCAATACAAAATATGACAAAGATAAATATAGACAGTGAAATTATAAATCGCTCTAAAGTAAGGATTGATACAAAAAATAATAGTCAAACAAATATTATAACTGATACTTCCATTAATTCTGTTAAGGTTACTACAAGTAATATTACACAAATAAATACAATACAAAATATGACAGAGGTGAATAATAATAGTAAAACTATAAATAATTCTACACAAACAGATATAATGAATACAATTCAAGCTAATAATTCTACTGATTTAACTGATTCAATTTATTATGATAAATTACAATTACTTTATATTCAAATTCAACCTTCACTTAAATATGAAGAAGTGTTAGAATTAATCAAACACTCTGAATTACCTTATTCTGAATACAAATATTTATATGGAGTTAAGAATATTATAGTAGCTTTTGAAAAAGATGTAACACTTGAGCCTGATCGTGCCAAGAAAGGCGATTATTTGAAAATTGGTTTTGATACTTCTACAAAAAGAAAAAAACATGAAAATGATATCATAACAATATCTACAATGGTATATTTTAACAATGAAAAAAGAATTAAATTAATTGAACATGCTAGTGGTAATTATTTTAGTTTAGGGCGAAATGATACAGGTTTATATGTAGATAATTATAATTATTCAGATTATAAACATAATAATATGCCATTTAATTCAAAAGAAGAACAAATATACTATTTATTAAAATATAAAAAGTAACAAGTATTTATTTAAGTTTTTCATAACTTTGGATGTTTATTTAAGTGTATCATTTTTGTCTGATTTTTGTCTGATTTTTGTCTGATTTTAATTAAAAGATATAAAAAACGCATGAAAATTAATAGAGGTAAGATACCCTAAAATAGCATGATATCAATATTTATAAGAAGTTATGAAAAGTTATGAAAAGTATTATTGAGCTCTGCAAAACCTCTATTCCCCAGTTCAAATCTGGGTGGCGCCTCTTTTAAAAAGTGAGTTAAATCAATGGTTTAGCTCACTTTTATTTTATATTCTTATATGTAAATAATTGAATTGACATCCAAATGACATCCAATCTAACTATTTATTGTTTCTTCCAAGACTTTAATTGCTTCTTTTTGCATGTTCGGTAAAACATGGCTGTAAATATCCATAGTAATGTTCGATGTAGAATGTCCTAGAATTTCAGAAACAATTTTTGGGTGAATATTTTTTTTCGACAAAATGCTTGCAAAAGTATGTCTAAGCCTATGAAAAGTGATTGATCGCTTAGAATTTTTAGTTTTAGTAGTGCCTAATTCGTAAGATGTTTCAGTTAATTTTAGAGCCTGTTTAATATCTATGCAACTTAGAAAAAATATTATAAAATAAAAGAAAAGTGCTAAGGATGGTAAATAAAATGAGAAAAGGATACCCAAGTGATATAACAAGAGAAGAATTTTCACTTATAGAAGCAGATTTACTTTCAGTAACTAAAACTACACACCCAAGGGATATAGATATATATGATATATTTTGT
>JAVBPD010000120.1:0-40243 GCA_031549885.1 Clostridiaceae bacterium | reverse complement strand
ATTTTCTCTTTGCCTTATTTTTTCCTCTTCCTCTAAAGATAAAGGAGAAAGATCTATTTGGTTGCGTGTTTCCTTTATAGGGTCATTTTTAACTCTTGCAGTAGGAAATACATTATCCCCAGCATGAGTTTCAATATTAATGCCCATTCTACTAAATCCTTCTTTAAGATTTAAAAAATTATTATTGCCCATTATGCTGCTCCTAATATTATTACTATATTTATATTGTAAAATTTTAATTTTATGAATTTTAAAATTAATTTTTTTAAATAATTTTAAAACTTATCATATAGTAAACAAAAATAGAGTACCACTAAAAAAGTGATACTCAAAACTTACCATATTATCAATCTTTTTTCTTTAGGAGTAAACATTCCATCTCCTTCTTTTATATTAAATATTTCATAAAAATCGTCCATTTGAGAAATAACAAAATTGACCCTAGTTTTACTAGGAGCATGAACATCAACAGCAAGAAGATAAGATGCCATTTCTTTAGGCATTCTTGTAGCCCATACATTTGCCCAAGTATCCATAACTTTTGATAAATCACAATTTCTGTTTTCTGACGCAATATCTAAAGCACAAGCTAATCCTCCTAAATCAGCAATGATCTCTCCAGTACATAGCCTGCCATTTATATTGCTACCGCTAAAATGTATATCTGATAACTTTCTTGCAACATCTTCAGTCATATTCTTAAACGATGCAAAGTCCTCATCTGTCCACCAATTTGTCAACGTCCCATCTTTACCATACTTAGCTCCAGAGTTATCAAATGCATGTGAAAATTCATGTGCAATTATAGCTCCTATACCTCCTAAATTTTCTTCTTTTTTAGCATTAACATCATAAAAAGGCTTTTGTAAAATACCTGCTGGAACTACAATTGCATTAAATGCCGGCATATAAAAAGCATTTACCGTAAAAGTTGAAACATCTTTCCAAATATTCTTTCTAGCGTCTTTTTTTAAAATATTTATAAAATCTCTATACTCTGAATCTTTTTTACTTAAAGTCCAATCAATTAAATTTCCACCTTCTGATTTTGCTATAACATCAAAAAGCTTTTCTTCTGGTTTTTCATTTTCTTCAGGATATGCTATATAAGCTTTTATACAATTAAGTTTTTCTATTGCATTCTTCTTTGTAGATTCACTCATCCAAGACAATTTATTTATTCTCTCACAATATTTTCTTCTTATGTTTTCAACCATATCTATTACATCTTTTTTTGTATTTTTAAAAACATGTTTATCTGCATAAATATTTGAAAAAGCATGACTCATAGACTCAACAACAAAACACTGAGCTCTTTCCATAAGCCCTTTGTCTTCCTCTATTTTACCATACAAAGCTTTATTTAAATCTTTAGAAAGATTTAAAACATCCTCTCCAAGAACCTTTGAAAAAGTATTAAATATATCAATAATTGCATAATCTTTAAGTGTAGATAAATTATTTTCTGCATATAGACTATCTACATATTTTACATAATCTATGTTGGCACAATACACATTCATATTTTTATAAAGATTATAAAGATCTTCTGAAACAGTCAAGGACTTAGAGTTTTCTGTAGCTTTTAGCATATCTTCCAATGAATATTTTGTATATCTAAGGTTTGGATCATCATAAATTTCTTTAGGAAAATCTTTTTTAGCTCTACTTTCTTCTAAAGCATATATTGCTTTTGCTCTTTTATCTATATTATCCGTTTCTCCCATATATTTAAGTATTCTTCCAATGTAATCTTTATAAGCATTTTGTATTACAATATTTTTTTCATCCTTTGAGTAATATTCTATTGAGCCTAACCTATAAGAACTAGGCATTATAAATATTGCCCATTTTGATGCATCTACTTTAGCATCACAGCTAGCATTTACATTGATAAAAGGTTCAAACTCAAAATAATTTATGTATTTTTCCCTAAAAGCATTTAACTCATCAATATTTTTTATAGCTTTAATTTCTTCTATGTAAAGTTTTAATTTAGATTTAGATTTAAATCTCTCATCTTCATCCATATACATTTTATATAATTCTTTAATTTTCCACTCATTTGAATTTTTAATACAATCCTCAGATTTTAATATTTGTTCTATATCCTTTGAAAATATATCATTAATATTTTTTTCAGCATCTATAAATGTTGATGTTGATACTTTACCAGGATTTATGGTTGCAGTAGCTAAATATTTGCGATTTTTATATGCAAAAAAATCATCCTTTAAATCTTTTTTGCTTAAAGCATATGGGCTATCTGAAAACATCCTTGCAATCTTTAACGAATTTACAAGCCTATTTGCATCTTCAATAGATATTTCTTTTTTCCTTAGCGTATATTCATCTGCTAAGTTTAAATCCAGCAAAGCTTCAATAGAGTCCACATTACTTTCTAAAGATAAATCAGAAAAACCCAATAATTTATTCATTATCTTGGCAACTTCATCACCTGATAAAGTAGAATTTGGATAAATTTTTCCACCTTCATCACAATTCATATATCCATTCCTTTTAGCGCATAGAAGGTCTTTTGCATAGATATAGTCAGGTGGAACATCTAAAATATTTGTATCATCAAAATCCTCTAGAGATAAATTTCTATTTATAAGGTTTGCAAATTCTCCTTTTGTTATGGCAGAACTTGAATTTTTTATTAAATATTCATTTCCATGTACAGAAGTAGGTATAAAAGTTGATAGGCTTAAAAATAACATGATAATTGCAAGTGTTTCAATAAATTTTTTTTTCATATGCTGTTCTGTCCTCCTTAATTGTTTAAAGCTGATCTTTTATTATTCCCTAAATATAACCAACAAATACAATTACCTTTCTTCTTAATACCATTTTTGTTATAATTATTTTAATTATTATAACACAGAGGTAATATATGGATTTAAATTTTTGTGGTGGTGCCAATGAAGTTGGCGCAAGTTGTATTTTAGTTAAAATATCAAATAAAAATATTTTATTTGATTGCGGCATGCGAATGTCAAAAGATCCTATACCAGATCTTGATTCTATAAAAAAGTCTGGTGGAATAGATTTAATAATAGTTTCTCATGCTCATATGGACCATATAGGTACATTACCAATAATAAGCACAGAGTATCCAAATGCTCAAATTATCATGACTCACATGACAAAGGATTTAGTTAAAGTGCTTTTATACGATAGCCTTAAGATAATGGATATGAGAGAATCGGAGATACCTATCTTTTCTGAAATTCATGTTCAAAATATGTTAAATAGAATAATATGCTATTCACCTGAATATGAAATTCACCCCTTTAATGATGATTTAGATATTAAAGTTACTTTATTTAGTGCAGGTCATATTCCAGGCGCTGTTTTTACATATATTGTTTCTAAAGAAGCTAGTATTTTTTATAGTGGAGATTTTTCAATTACAGATCAAATGACAGTATCTGGTGCATATGTTCCAAAGCTTCGTCCTGATGTAGGAATATTTGAGTCAACCTATGGCAATCGCCTTCACAATAATCGGGATATAGAGCTTAATTCTTTGTTAAATAAAATTGTTGAAACAGTTTCTTTGGGAAATAAGATTTTAATTCCTGCCTTTGCCCTTGGTAGAGCACAAGAAATCATCTTATATTTAATAAATTCCATGCAAAAAGGAACATGCCCTAAATTTAAAATATATGTAGATGGTATGGTAAACGATATTTGCAGAGTTTTTAATCAAAATCCCAATTACCTTCGTGAAAGATATGCTAAGAAAATTTATAAAGGCATAGACATTTTTTATAATGAAAATGTCATACCTGTTAAAAGAAATGAAGCAACTAGAAGAGAAATCGCATTAAAAGATGAAGGTTTGTGCATAATATCTAGTTCTGGCATGCTCTCTGGAGGTCCAAGTGCTTTTTATGCAAAGCACCTTGCTTTAAATGAAAATAATTTTATAGCGCTTACAGGATATCAAGATGAGGAATCTCCAGGTGCAAAGTTATTAGAACTTGCAAATAACCCTGAAGATGAAAATAAAAAAATACAATTAGGTGATGAAATTATCCCACTTAAATGCGGCATTGGTATGTATGGGCTTTCTGCTCATGCTGATAAATCACAAATCCTTGCATTAGCACATTCCCTATCCCCTAAAAAAGCTTTCTTTGTACATGGCTCTAAAGAATCCTGTTTAGAGATATCATCATCATTTCAAAAAGAGCATTTTGGTGAAACATATATACCTGAAAATGGTGAGCATTATTATTTTGATTTTACAAAAAATAAAAGAAGGCAGTTAAATAGAGAATCATTAAAAACCATGAACACATATTTTAAATCAATAGATGATGTTTCTGAAGAAGAAATAATATCACTTTGGGAATTTATAAAAGCTAATTATCCCCAAGCAAAAGGTTTTACATTAGAGGATCTTGCATTTATATTAACAGGTAAATTTCAAAAACATGATCTTATGGAGTTTAATAAAAAATTATATGAAAGCAAATATTTTGTATTTGAAGTCAGAAGGCCTTATATTTTCCACTATGTTAAACCTGAGGATATTAAAATTAAAGATGAATTTATGGAAGTAAATAAAGCGTTAAATTTAGCCTCAGAAATGTTTTCCCCTTATGGGTTATACAAAAAAGGTGCTAGATTTAATGAAAAAGTGATTTTGCTTAATTTTAATTTTCCTATTACAGCTACTCTTAAAATTATTGATAAAATTAAAGAATATGAAGATGAAACTAAATGGAAAATAGAAATCAACAATGAATGCAGTTTAGGCGCCTGTGAATCTTTAATAGAATCTTTATTACCTGAAGGTATTAATTTTGTTAAAGCTCCATCTTACTACAGGTTAGATAACTGCTTTAGAATCAATATAAATAGCTTAGATTTTAATTATAAAGATATTGAAGAAGCTTTCTTAAATGAAACGGGGATAAATTTATATTTCTATGAAATAAACTCAAAACCAAATGAAGCTCTACCAATTATAAAGGTTCCTGGTCAAACAGAACAAAATGCAGCTTTTTCTGCTATAGATTCTGCTTTTAAAGACAAACCAGATAAGCTATTTAAAAAAAGTTTAAAATCAAAAGGAAATGAAAATTACATAGAGCTTTGCTTTATTTCTCCTGAAATTGGTGAAAAATATGCAAGTTTAATCGATAAGCTTGAAACACAATTAAGATGGAATATAGAAATATCAAATTCAGTGAATCAAAATGAAATATTAAAAATCGGCAAGAAAATTTTAGAAAGTAATCAAATTGAATATAAAAAACTTTCATATATTGCAGAAAAAAAGAAAGTCAAAGTAAATAGCATAACATCACCAACTGACGAATTAAAACAAAAGCTTAATTTAGAATTCAAAAAAATCACTGGACTTTCCTTTGAACTTTAAAATTTTAAAAAGGTGTTGTAAATTAAAGTTGTTTACAACTCCTTTTTAAATTAATTTTAATATTATACCCTTCCTTGAGCTTCAAAGCTTGATTTTCTGTCACGCTTAAGAGATGATATCTTTGAGAATGGCATCATTATAAAAGTTAACAATGCCCACATTGCAAGAGATAAAAATACTGGAATATAATTAAATAATATTGCATCCTTAATTGTAAGCTTAGTATCATTAAAATTAAATAAAATATCTATAATGCTTGGCTCTAAATTATTAAAAAACAAACGTGCAATAAATATTGATATTAAGTTAAAGACTAAAAATGATAATGCGGAAATGCCAATAAAACCCAAAGTCTTTTTAATTCCCTTTTCCATAACACTATATAGAAAAATCAAATTCAAAATCATAAATACAGCAATGTTATACACATAAAAAAACTTACTGTATGTCACATAAAAACCAAATTGGTCTTTTGCTAAAAACCCATATCCAACATATGTAGCAATTCCAAGAATAGCAAACAAAAAAATATAACTGTAAGTGGACCTGATAGAACTCCTCTTTTTATTTCGAGGCTTAGTATAAATATCTTTTCTAGTGACCATCCTAAAAACTCCTCTAACACTTAAAATAAATTTAATTTATATATTAACTAATATTTATTTTATTATATCATTTATATTATGTATAATAAATACATTTTTAATATTTATTTTATAATTAGTTATAAATTTACATTAAATTTTATTTAAAAAAACTTAAAATAAATAAAGATTCATTTTAAGTTTCTTAAAGTATTAAATTCAATTTTTATAAAGATTTAATATATTCATAAACAGGATCTTTATTTGTGAAATAGTCTAGCGAATTTAAATTTATAATTTTATCTACAGATATTGGGCTTTTGCCTTTTGTTTTATTATCTTTTGTAACAATGTTAAACTTTATATTGTTATTTGGAGTTATAAAAGCTCTATTATTTGTACAATTAGAAATGCTTCCTCCAGTATCTTGGCCTATAGATATCCCATTTAGTATTTCTTTCACATTCTGAGCAGCCACAACACTGCTTAAGACAGTATCTTTATCTGTAGCACAAATAATATTATCAATTTTAATCCTTCTATATTTTATAGCATTAGCAAGTTTAGTAAAATATTTTGAATTGCCTTCACCACTATTTCTTAAATCAATAAAAAATGTCTTTATTGTTTTAGTTTTTAGATAATCTAAAATTTTAACATTTTCAAAATTTACACTTGAATCATAATTTTGATAAACATAACGCAATATTGAATTTTTTTGTTCAACAAACAATTTATTCTGTCTAAATACAAAGGTTTTATCCAGTTCATAATTGTTGTTTTGCATTTGTTTAGACAATTCTCTTTGATCCAATGCAGTTGCTGTAACATTTATTGAGCTTGCTCCATTTTGAAATATAAAATTGCATTCTTCAGAGTTTACTATATTTAAACCCTTTAAAATAGTATAATCTGAAAGATATATTGCAAATAAACTCTTAAGCCTTGTTTGAGATCCAAATGATGAAATTTCCAAAAATTGTTTTTCAAGATCCTCAACTTTCTTGCCATTTATAGATATTAATTTTTTTCCATATATATTATCAAATTGTTTGCTATTTGATACCACATAATACCCATCGTTAAACCCATATAAAACAAACGGAAATGCTTTACCCACATAACTCATATCATTATTTTGATCTATATAAGAAGCATTTAACCTTTTTAACTCAACTATTAAATTTTCAAAGCCTTCTTCAGATACTTTTCCCTTTAAGATATTTATGTTTTTCTCTAAAGCTTCTTGATCTTCCTTAGATTTAAAATCCAAATTATATTTTTTTTCATTTTCTAAAATATAATCAAGATCGCCTTTAAGTCCAGCACTTCCTACTTGAATTCCATTTTGTCCTTTTCTCATTATAGGATTTACTCCAAAAAAATAAATTGCCGCTCCAATTAATACTATAATAGGTACATATAGTCCAATTAATTTTAATACTTCTCGTTTTTTTATCCATGCAATAGTTTGAATAATTATCATTAAAATAAATGAAATTATAATGCAGGAGGTTACAGGCAAAAAATCTAAAAACGCAAAATCAAAAATATTATCTTTAAAGTAACTTATAGGGTTTGATAAAATCATGTTTAAATCTGTAGTAAAATAAATAAGTGGAAATGAAAACAATAAAATTATTATTAAACATAAAGGTAATAATAGCATGCTCTTAAAAACCCCAAGTTTTCTTGTTCCAATTAATATTAGCGTTAAAGTAATCAATACAATAAACCCATTATAAAACCAATAATACTTATAGTATAGGTATTGAATAGTCCAAGTAGGTTCTTGGCCAATAGCAAATAGTAAAATAGTAAATAACCCAATAATAACAAAAAATAATAATAAAAATCCAGATGAAGATTTAAGCTTATGGTCTTTAATCTTTTCCTTTTTAATCTTTTTTGGCTTCTTATCATCTTTAAATTCATTTTCTATTTGTCCAAATTTATCATTTTCTTTGCTTACTTCTTGGATTTTCTCATCTAAATCATCTTTTTCTAAAGATAAAGAAACTTTTTTACTCTCATCATTATTTTTATTATCCAAAAAATCACCTCATTAATTCAAAAATTCAAAACTTTAGAACAATAGTATTTGATTGTATTATACGTTAAACAAAAGCTTGCTACAAGAAATTATTATAAACAAATTATTTTTTATGATGTATTTTATTTTATATTAATTTATAATAAAATAAAGAGGTGTTAAATTAATGATATCATTAAATTGTAAAAATTCAGAAAATCTGCTTGTTTTAAAGTCAGTAGGAAAAGAAATAAATGTTGACGAAGAAATAAATAAACTAATTGAAAAAGCAAACTTGAATTTCAATAGTTTAGGTGACTATGCTGAAATCAATACATTAGGAAATAGCAAATATAGGACTGTATATGTTTTAAATATTGGTGATGAAAATACAATATGTGTAAAAGATCTTCAAAAAACACTTGGCAGCTTCATAATTAATCTTAGAAATAAAATAACTTCTCTTGATATAATTTTATCTCTAAAAGACAACCTTATTTTCTTTGCAGCTGAATCAATAGGAATATCCTTATACCATTATGATGGAATAAAAAAGAATTTAAATAGCATCAAGCTTCAAAGCGTTAATATTATATCAAGTGAAACAGAAAAAATAAGTGATGGATTAAAATCTGCAGAATGTATAAATTATGCAAGAACACTTGTAAATAAACCATCAAATATAGTAACTCCAGAATTTATCACTAAAGAAATTCAAAATTTTTCCAGTGAGTATAAATTAGAACATGAAATTATTTCAGGCGAAGAATTAAAAGAAAGAGGCTTTGGCGGCATTTATTCTGTTGGCAAAGGTTCAAAAAACATTCCATACTTTAATATTTTAAAATACACTGGAGATCCAAGCATAAACAAATATGATGCTATCATAGGAAAAGGAGTCACCTTTGATTCAGGTGGTATTAGTTTAAAACCATCTTTAAATATGAAAAATATGATTTCAGACATGGCAGGTGCTGCCTCTGCACTATCAATTACAAAATACATTGTAGAAAATAAACATAAAGTTAACATAATAACTTTAATACCACTTGCCGAAAACTTGCCTTCATCTAATGCATATAAGCCTGGTGATGTAATAACCATGTATAATAAGCTAACTGTAGATATTGTATCTACTGATGCTGAAGGTAGAATGTTACTTGCAGATGCTATTTCTTACGCTACTGAATTAAAAGCAAATAGAATATTTGAAATATCTACTTTAACAGGAAGCTCTGCAAACTTTTTAGGAAACATTTCTATTGGTTATTATTGTGAAAATGACGAACTTAGCAAAGATCTAGAAGATTCTTCTAAAGAGGTTGGAGAAAATATATGGAGATTTCCATTTTTCAAAGAATATAAAGATATTGTAAAATCTGATTATGCAGATCTTTTAAATTCAGTTAAGACTGCTGGTGCTATCGGTGCTTCTGTGTTTCTTCAAACTTTTGCTGAAGATATACCCTATGTTCATATGGATATAGCTGGCACTGCAAATATTGATATTGTAAATGGGATGTATGAAAAAGGTGCAACTGGCACTGCAATAAAAACATTATCCAATCTTCTTTTAAAAAAGATTATATAATTTTTAAATTTGGAGGGAATTGTAAATGACGTTTGAAACTAGACCTGTTGTTGAATTCAGTAACGTGCCTGTTGGCCCTATTGGGCTTATTTGTTTACAAGGAGCATTAGAACTTGGCAAACAAATTGATAATGAGCTTAAAAACAGGAGAATTGAAAGTATTGACAACAACCCTAACCTTTTAGCCTTTCCTGAAGTATACAAAGATACTTACATTATGGA
Source organism: Clostridiaceae bacterium (assembly GCA_031549885.1). Taxonomy (GTDB): domain Bacteria; phylum Bacillota; class Clostridia; order Clostridiales; family Clostridiaceae; genus WQUF01. Next base: position 30,419 of record JAVBPD010000120.1, on the reverse strand, counting down.
CCATGATTGTTTAAGGTTTTCTAATGGGGAAGGAAAAGCTGTTCTTAATTCTTCTGCAAGAGGAAAAGACATTTATATACTTGTCGATATTGGCAATTATAATTGTACATTTAAAATGTTCAATAAGGATATTCCAATGAGTCCTGATGATCATTATCAAGATGTAAAAAGAGTTATTTCATCATTAAGCGGTAAAGCACGTAGAATTAATTTAATAATGCCAATGCTCTATGAAGGAAGACAACATTGGAGAAACTCTAGAGAATCTTTAGATTGTGCTCATGCCCTTCAAGAACTTGAAACACTAGGAGTAAAAAACATTTTAACTTTTGATGCACATGACCCAAGGGTTCAAAATGCAATTCCACTTACGGGATTTGAAAATTTTCATCCCACATATCAAATTATTAAAGCTATGATAAACGAAATAAAAGACATAGATTTTGATAAAGAGCATCTTATGGTAATAAGTCCAGATGAAGGTGGAATGAAAAGAAGTTTATATTATGCTACAGTTTTAGGACTTGATCTTGCAACATTTTATAAAAGGCGAGATTATACAAAGGTGATTAATGGAAGAAATCCTATAATAGCTCATGAGTTTTTAGGCGATAGCGTAGATGGTAAAGATGTGCTGATTATAGACGATGTAATTGCTACTGGAGAATCCATGATCGATGTTGCAAGCAATCTAAAAGAGCGTGGTGCAAAAAGAGTATTTATAGCTGTTACATTTCCGCTTTTCACAAATGGTATGGAAGCTTTTAATAATGCATATAAAAAAGGTATTATTAATAAAGTATTTTCTACCAATTTAACATATCGCACTAAGGAACTCCTAGAAGCACCTTGGTATAGGGATGTAAACATGTCAAAATTTATTTCATATTTAATTGATACTATAAATAATGATAACTCTTTAAATGATTTAGTAAAACCATTTAAGAAAATCTCTATTATCTTAGAAAAGCATAAGAATGAAAGAAATAATATAAACAAATAATTCTAAGCACCTAAGGTTTAAATAAATAAATCTTAGGTGCTTTTATTTTTATCGTGAATTTGATAATTAACATTTTAAAATGTATAATTAGTACATCTATTAATATTTTAGGAGGTTATTATGTCAAAATTATTTTCACCTTTTTCCATTAGAAACGTAAGCTTTAAAAATAGAATTGTTATGGCTCCTATGTGTATGGATATGGCAGATAGTGCAGGTAATGCTAAAGATTTTCATGTTATTCATTATGCAACTAGAGCCATCGGCGGAGTTGGCTTAATTATTATAGAGGCTACTGCAGTTGAAAGTTGTGGAAGAATATCTTCTTTTGACTTAGGAATATGGGATGATTATCAAATTGATGGCTTAAAAAGAATAACAAAATCCATAAAGAGATTCGGTGCTGCTAGCGGCATACAGATCGCACATGCTGGTAGAAAATGTCAAGCAGCTGAGGAAAACCTTATATATGCTCCATCAGCTATTGCTTTTGATGATACATATAGAACCCCAATTGAAATGACAAGTGACGATATGACAAGAGTTATAAACTCATTTAGCAATGCAACTTATAGAGCAAAAATGTGTGGATTTGATTTTATTGAAATTCATGCAGCTCATGGTTATCTTATAAATCAATTTTTATCTCCTATTACTAATAAAAGAAACGATGAGTTTGATGGTTCCATTGAAAATAGAGCAAAGTTATTATTGTTAATTATACAAGCTGTTAGAAATCTTTGGGATGGTCCTTTAGGCATAAGAATTAGCGCTGAAGATTTCATGGAGGAAGGAAATCATCCTGAAGATTTAGCAAAAGTATGCGTGCTAGCTAAAGATGCAGGAGTAGATATTGTAAACGTGAGCTCTGGCGGTATTGTAAGTGTTACTCCAAAATCATATCCTGGCTATCAATTAAAATATGCTGAATATATAAAACAAAAGGCAAATATACCTGTTATGGCTGGTGGATTATTAACTGAAAGCCTTCATATGGAGGAAATATTATCAAATGATAGAGCTGACATGGTATACTTAGGACGAGAACTGCTTAGAAATCCTTATTTCCCTCAATACGCAGCAAATAAATTAGGCGAAAATATAGATTGGCATATTGCTTATGAAAGAGGCAGAATTAGTTAAAGCAATTTTTAATACATATAAGCCTCAAATTCCTCATTAGCTTTTATTTCATTTATTCTAAAAAACCCATCTTCTCTTATTAAAGTTAAAAATACATCATATGCTTTATATGGTCCTGAAGATGTTGCAGTTGATATCTTCATTTTAATTTCATAAAGATCATTGTTTATTTTGCTTACACTAACTATGCAAAAATTATCAACCCACGGACTTGAAACACCAGTTACCCAATTTGGAGCAATTTCATTAATCTTAGATGCATATTCTTTCTTTAAGCTTTTACTCAAAGTAGAATATTGTATAGCTCCTGATCTAGCTTTAAGACCACTTGCCCACATATTTGCGCACTTTATAGGATCATATAATCCATATTTGTCTAAAGCCTCAATTAACAACTGGCTTCTTATGGCATCATTGTTTATTTCATCATATCCATATGTAATGTGAACAGCTTGTACCGATAACATAACTAGAAACACTAAAGTAACAATTATTTTTTTCATTTAAAATACCTCCAAAAAAATAATCACCTCTTAATCTTAACTTTAGTTTAAGAAGTGATTATAATCAATACTTTAATTTTATAATATTTCTAATAACTTACTTTGTCAACTTTTCCATTAATAAATGAAACTTTCAAAGTTCTTCCATTTACAAAATAATAACCTATTTTGTTTTTTCTATTATTTGCTGCAGCAGCATCACCTGAATTTGTAAAATAAGGTTCAACACCAAGTGCTGCAACAACCTGATCATAACTCATTCCTCTTTTTATATTAGCTACATTACTATTAGTTAACGAATATTTACCAACTATATCATTTGTGAAAACATTTGTGCCATTAATAATCATATTAGAGGTTGTCCTATTAATTGCTGTATTATTTAAAACCATATTATCTGTGGCATTATAAACCATACCATCACGTGTTGTTCCATTAATCACATTATTTGAATAATAATTTGAATCATTGTATCTTGAAAAAGAATTTTCATTATATATTTCACCTGTACCTGGGTTCACATACCCACTGTTTCTAGTAGCATATGGAGCACAACCATAAACTCCAACGCTTAATGCAACAACAGCCAAAGATAAATATACCTTACTCTTCTTCATTCAAATCATCTCCTAAAGTATTCAAATTTTGGATGTCATAGATTGTACAACATTAACTATTATACTAGGCTAATTATCATATAAAGAAAAAGAATTTGCAGCTGGGTCTACATTATTAGTATCTTTATTAGCCCAAGGGTTAAAGCAACCATAAAATCCCAAGCTCAATGTTACTACAATTGTCACCAAGAATACCTTACTTTTCTTCAATTATAATCATCTCCTAAATTTAGCTTAATTCTGAAGGGGACAATTATATTTTGCTCATTTATATTTTAAATATACTTTTATTAAAAAAATAAAATAAAAATATTGGAATTATTTTTTCAAATGTTTAAAATATAATATCCAAAGCAAAAAAACAAAAACAAGTGTAATACAAGAGCAAATTATTAAAGCTAAATCTATTTTATAAACAGAAATGAGTTTTCCTACAAGCGTACTTCCTATTGGTGTTGTACCTATAAATACTAAAGTATATATGCTCATAACTCTACCTTTATATTCTTCTTTAGACATCAGTTGAACACTTGAATTAGCTATAGATGAAAATAACACCATTCCTGCTCCAATAAATAAAATAATCAGTAAATTAAGTATAATGCTAGCAGTTAAGCTTAAAAGTATAAATAGTATAGCCTCAATTGTTCCAATTATATAAAGATATTTAATGTTTATTTTTTTATTATACATAGCAATAAATAAAGCTGCTGTACATGCTCCTATGCCCATTACAGCCATAAATATGCCATATCCTGTGGCATCCATATTTAACTTATTTTTAGCTATAATAGGTATTATAAGGTTGAAATTAAAAAGAAAACAAGACACTATACCAATAACCAATATGGATATAAGAAGCTCAAAATTTGATTTTATGTATTTAATGCCTTCTAGTGTATCTTTTAAAATGCCATTTGACTTATTTGTTTTTATAGGATCACCATCAATATCTATTTTGTAAATTCCATATATTACAGGTATAAAGCTAATGCCGTTTAATAAAAAACAAAAACCTGCTCCTATAAAACCCATCAGAAGACCTGCAACAGATGGTCCTACTATTCTTGCAAAATTAATTACAGAACTATTTAAAGCAATTGCATTTAATATGTTCTCATCTCCTACCATATCTCTTACAAAGGTTTGTCTAGTAGGATTATCAATAGTATTTATTAATCCAAGAAAGCTTGCAAGTATTATAATTTGATAATATTGCACTTTTCCTAAAAGCACTAAAAAGGATAAAATAAATGCAAGTACCATAGATGCTGTTTGAGTAATTAAAAGAAGTCTTCTTTTTTTGTACCTATCTATGAATACGCCAGCAAATAAGGAAAATAAAAACATGGGTATTGTCTGAAATGTAGGAACCAAGCTTAAAAGCATTGGTGAATTAGTTAAGCTTAGCACAAGCCATGATTGTCCTGAGCTTTGCATCCACGTTCCCATTAAAGAAATACATTGCCCCCAAAAAAAGTATCTGAAATTCTTATTATTTAGAGCTCCCATATCTATCCTTTTAGCCATAAATTCTATCCTCAACTTAATTATTTCTTATTCAGTTTTATATTAATATAAAATTTAAATTTAATCAACTTTAGTTAAAACATGATTATTAAAAATTATAGCAATATTTCTTCAAAAAATAAAAAAATCCTACAAATTTTAAATTTGCAAGACTAAATAGCGGAAATAGGACTTGAACCTACGACACTTCGGGTATGAACCGAATGCTCTAGCCAGCTGAGCTATTCCGCCAAAAAAAATGGTTGCGGAGACAGGACTTGAACCTGTGACCTTCGGGTTATGAGCCCGACGAGCTACCAACTGCTCCACTCCGCGACATCAATGCTGAAGACCGGAATCGAACCGGTACGGGGTTTAAATCCCGCAGGATTTTAAGTCCTGTGCGTCTGCCTGTTCCGCCACTTCAGCAGGTTATTTATTTGCCACAACTATTATTATAATTGCATTAAAGTTATATGTCAATAAAAATTTTAATTTTTTTTAATAATTTGAAGTTCTTTTATATCTTCTTACTTTTGACTCATTGTTTTTTTTAATGTCTTGATGCCTTTCTTCACTGTCTTTTAAGAATTTTGATATTCTGTCCTCAAAGCTGATAGAAGATACTTTGTTTCTATCAGAAGACCATTCAAACTCATCAGGCACTTTAGATCTAGCTGTTTTTTCAATGGCCTGTTTTATAGAAAGATTTATCTTTCCATTGTCTTCAACAGATAAAACCTTAACTTTAACAATATCATTTTCTTTGTATTTATCTCTAATATTTTTTACATATGATGTTGAAATTTCAGAAATATGAACGAGTCCCACCCTTCCTTCAACTTCTACAAAAGCTCCAAAGTTAGCGATATTTACAATTTTTCCGTCAATAACACTTCCAGGTTTTAGGGCCATACTTAAAAAAATCCTCCTTGAATAATATAATAATTGTATGCCTTAAGTTTAAGCAACATAATAAAGTTTTCCATATAGCACTATATTTCTTTAATTATTTTATTATTAAAAACTTATATTGCTACAAATTAAAATATCTATTAAAATCATTTAATAGTATCATTATTAATTACTACAGGAGTCTCCCCATTTTTAATAAGATCCAATCTCTCTCTAGCCACCTTTTCAATGTATGTGTCGGAATCTGATATTTTATATTCATCCTGTAATTTATTGTTTAATTTTTTCACTTCAGCTAATTTCATATTTTGAGCGTCTAATTCCTTTTTTAAATTTAGTAAGCTTATCTGTTGAGTTACAATACAAATTGATATGTAAACTATAAAAACCCTTTTAGATAAGGAAAAAAGGCTGATTTTCTTTTTCATAATATTCCTCATAAATATTTTTATTTATATTTTATATCTTTTTTAAAATTTATTCAAGTTATTTTTTTTATAGAATTTTTTTTATCATATGTTTTATTAAATAAAAAGGAAGCTTTATATATTTGCTAATTATTGAAAACATGCTGATGATACTATAAGTTAATATGATTAACACACCTCTCAGATATTTCGATAAAAATTTTATATAAAAAGCAAAACTTAAAATACAAACTATACATGTATACCAGCTTATAAATGCTTTTACGAAATAAACATGAGTTATATAATAAGTTATAGTTATAAAAATAAAATATAATACCCATTCTATAATATTTATGAAATTATGTGCTTCGTTATTTTTTTCTAAAGCCTTAAAAATATCATATGTTAAACCTAAAAATAAACCACTAAATATATTAAATAACATTAAAATGAGTTGAAAATCCAAAGAAAACAACATTATTTAAATATCCTTCTCAAAATGGTGTCTTTATCTTTGGGTTTATCGTTATATGAGTAAACAAGAGAATTAATTTTTCCACAAATAGAAATATTGCCATTTACTACATCTAGCTTATTCATTTTTAGATTTTCACCTTTAATTATTAATTTCCCATAATTTGTATCTAGTTGTATTTGCTCTTCATTAAAGCTTATTACTTCTTGCACTCCATCTAATGTGAGATTATTTCTATCTTCAATATATAAATTTGATTTTTTAACTTGACCATTTATTAGATTCTGCTCTTTATTTTGCACTAATATACCTCCGATATTTAACTTTATATATTATATGAATTTTTTTTTTATCATATTACTTATAAGCGTTATATCGATTGTATTAATCTATACATATTTTTTATTCTTCTATTATTTCATACATACCTATAGTATCTTCTTTTTTGCTTGAATTTTTTAAATCTATTATTTTAAATTTTAAAGTGCTTTTAGCAAAATGAATTTCAACGATATCTCCTTCTTTTACTTCTGTACTTGGTTTTGCCATTTTTTTATTTATTATTACTTTATCTCCATCACAAGCTTCTTTAGCTAATGTTCTTCTTTTTATTATTCTTGATATTTTTAAAAATTTATCAAGTCTCATAACTAGTCCCCCTATTTTAAAAAACAAAAGCCTGGTAAACAGGCTTTTTAATTATTTCTTTTTTGGTTTTGCAAGTTTTATAGTTTTAGCAGACTCTTTTAAGTCCTTTCCAACTTTAAAAACTACTACATTTGAAGCAGGAATTTTTATTTCTTCTCTAGTTCTTGGATTCCTACCTATTCTAGCTTCTCTTCTTTTAACCTCAAAAGTTCCGAATCCAACTAATTGAACTTTATTTTCTTTGCCTTTTAAGCCTTCTTCAACACTTTCTATAAAAGCTTTTAAAGCAGCTTCAGTATCCTTCTTTGTTAACTTGCACTTTTCAGCCATTTTTGTAATTAGTTCAGCTTTGTTCATTAAAATTACCTCCTTGATATCTTGAATGTCTTATAAGTACTAATTAGCTATTTCTGCAAGAATATTTAAAATCCTTCTTTTTTCTTACAAAGTATTAATTTTATATTTGTTTTGTTTATTTTTAATATATTTCCAAAGTATATTTAATCTATACTTGCTAATTTTGGTAATTATTTACTAAATAATTAATATTAAATTTCTAATGAATTTATAAACTTATCAATTGATACATTAAGGGCTTTATCTATATCAAGATTTAGAATTCTAGACAGATTAATAACTGAAAATAGTACATCTCCTAATTTCTCTAATATTGTTGACCTGTTTTCATCATTGTATTCATCAATTCCCCTAAGAAATTCAATAATTTCATAAATTAAACAGATTTTTATTTTCGAAACATCTGATATGTATGGATCTTTTTCACTTACTATATTTAGAACCTTTGTAGCCCTTAGCCTTGGTAAGCTTATTTTTACATTTTTTATTTCATCTGCATATGAACCTATATGTTTTTCGTTTTTTTTCATTTCATGCCAGTTTTTCAATACTTCTTCTTCATTTAGAGTTTGTTTATCTTTAAATATATGAGGGTGTCTATATATTAACTTTCTACAAATGCTATCAGTTACATCCATAAAATCAAATATGGATTCTTCATCTCCAATTTGGCATTGAAATAATACATTTAGAAGTACATCTCCAAGCTCTTCTACAATGTTATCAATATCATCATTGTCAATGGCATCTTTTAATTCATAAACTTCTTCAACCATATATTTTATTAAACTTTCGTTAGTCTGTTTTTTATCCCAAGAGCATCCATTTTCTCCTCTTAGATAGCTAATGATTTTTATAAGATCAAATATATCATATTTAAAATCAATCTCATTGGATGATGCTGGAATGTAAATTGAAGTTAAATGATCGACAACTTTAATTTTATCAAGATCCATTAGATTAATTTTTTTGATAATTTCATCTCCATCTATTCCTAAAGATTTCAAAAAATATATTTGTTTTTCATCATTAAAATATTTATTCAAATATATTTTTACAGCTGATGCAATGAATTCATCATATACTTGACAAATTATTGCCGCTTTTCTCCTATCAAAAATCGTTTCATTTATATTAGCTCCATCTAATACTTGAATACCATCTATAGGATCTATGTTTAGCCGATGAAAAACAAGATCTAAAAAACTGACTGCTGGATGAATTTTAAATTTAATATTCTCATTCATGCAAATGCTTATTAATATCTCAACAGATTTTTCAGCAACTTTTGGATTTCCAGGCACTCCATAACATATATCCGCACAAAGAGAACTTTCTTTGATTATGAAGTTTGCTATTTTGTTATATACTTCTTCAAAGCTATCTGAAGACTCATATAAAAAGTCAAATGTCTCAAAATATATACCTTGAGATTTGATAAAATCTACACTTGGATGCATTGAGGTTCTAAAAAATACTTTATTACATTTTTTTAATATATCCATAGTTCCTATAGTTATGCTCTCAACAGAACCAGGGCCTAATCCAATTATGTGTATCAAAGGCAACTCACCTCTTCTGTATTTCTAGCTTCCGAACAATATTATGATAATCCAAAACCCCAGTAATTATCAATACAAATATGTAAATAAATGCAGAAATTATTACAACTACTATTGTTAAAAGATTTATGTTTTTTATTGTATTTTTTAGAAAATTATACAATACAATTAAACAAAAAGCCATAGTTGCTGTTGATATTAATGGTTTTATTAATGATTCGTTTACATCTATATAATTATTTATTGTTTTTCTTAAAACTATTAAATTCATGATACATGGTATTAAATATCCTACTATGCTTCCTATTATTGATCCAAATATATTTATTTGAGGAATTGAAGTTAAAAACCATGATAGTGTAAATTTAAAGATACATCCGATTATTAAATGCTTTACAGGAACATTTTCTTTTCCTATTGCTTGCAATATTGAAGATGTTGTTTGAAACAGCATAATAAATATTACCATAAGACTTGACCATTTTAAAATATCTCCACCTGCTGGACTTCCCGGAAAAATTAAAGCTAGTATTTGATTTGAAAGTAAAAATAAACCAATAGTTGCAGGAAGGGAAATTGCAAATGAAAATTTATAAGCAATTTGAGACTTTCTATTTATTTCCTTATAATTTTTTAAAATGAAATATTCAGATAATATTGGCACTATGGAAGTATTTAGTGCCATTGATAGCGTAAGCGGTACATTTATCAAAACAGATGCTTTTCCTGTAAGCTGACCATATAATATAGCTGAATTCACATAATTAAAACCTGCTACAGCAAGTCTCTGAGGTATTACAATAGAATCAATTAAAGCCATTATAGCAGGAACTGAAGCTCCTATTGATATGGGTATTGCAATATCTAATATCTTTTTCAAGAAATTGCCACTTTCTTTTTCTATAATTTTTTGTTTTTTATCCTTTGTTATCATAAAATAAATTATTAAAAAGATAAGAGCAAAAATCCCACCAATACAAGTTCCTAATGCCGCTCCACCTGATGCCACTTCAGGACCTCTTGAAATTAATATATAGGCTAATCCAACACCAAATATTACTCTTCCAATTTGTTCTATTATTTGAGAAATAGCAGAAGGATACATATTTTGCATCCCTTGAAAATATCCTCTAAAGACGCTTAATATGCCTATTATAAATGGTGCAAAGGAAATACCTAAAAACGCATAATAGCTTCCAGGATTCCATTTTAGAAAATTTATTATTTCATTTGAAAACAAAATTAAAAGAGTTGAAAAACCACCTCCTAATATAGCCATAAATAAAAGCCCTTTACTTAAAATAGAGCCTTGTTCATTCTTGTTCATCGCTCTAGATTCTGATATTAACTTTGACATTGCTATAGGTATGCCATATGCAAAACCCATAAAAAACATATGTAATGGAAACACTAATTGATAAAATGCAATGCCCTCATCACCTAAAAGAAGGATAATTGGGTATCTAAAAAACACACCTAAAAATTTAGATATTATTGTACCTGCTGCTAATATAAATGTGCCCTTTATTAAATCTTGTTTTTTCATGGACAACTCTCCTTTTAATATACTATATAATTAATATGAATAAATAAAGAAAAAAATCCATAATCATTGCATTTAAAAAAGAGAATGACAAAGCACTCTCTTGCTAAAATAATAGTATGTAGTTTAAACAAAAATAAATGGGCAGAAATAAAAAGCCCACTTACCATGAATTTTTTATTAAACTTTATGATATAATGCCATAATAACCAATTAGTTTTCCATTTGTTGTGCGATAAGCGAAGAAGTTATTTCTGCAATTCTAAATTCAACATCGCCCATTTTATTGCTTTCTTTAGATGTTATTATCACTGCTCCCGTTGTATCACCTTCAGCTACTATTGGAGCAATTATTTGCTCAGTATATTTTTCTTCAGCATCCTCGCCTTCATAAATATCAACCATGCTATTTCGTTCATTTGTGTTAAATTTTATAAGCCTTCTTTGTTCAATTATTTTCTCTAAATCTTTGCTTATTTTTTTATCCAAATATTCCTTTTTAGACCCCCCACTAACAGAAACAATGGTATCCTTATCACATATTATGACCATTCTATTTAAGGATTTATTTATAGCTTCAGTATATCCTCTAGAAAATTCCATTAAATCACCTATTGGTGAATATTTTTTTAATATAATTTCTCCATCTTTATCAGTAAATATTTCAAGCGGATCGCTTTCCCTAATTCTCATCGTCTTTCTAATTTCTTTTGGAATTACAACTCTACCAAGTTCATCTATCCTTCTAACTATTCCAGTAGCTTTCATTCTTTATCCTCCTACATAAAAAAGTATTGTAATATAACATCATTATTATTATAATAAAAAAATACATAATTATACATTAATATAAAAAAATGTATTTTTTAGAATTTATATCATGTATTTATCTAAATATTAAGTGTTTATTAGAAAAATATTTTAGTGATGTTTATAAATTTTCAAAAAAACAAAAAGCTTTGACTATAAATTCAAAGCTTTTAAACTTTCTATCTAAAATTTATTAAATTATTTTGATATTTTAATGTTACTACAGGTAAATCATTTTTATACTTTTCTAGACGAGTTTTCTTTTCCTCATCTTTTTTTCCTTGATATAGTTTGTCATATACTATTGATTTCATCTTATCAAAAGAATCTCCATCTAAAGTAATGCTATTTAACTTTATTATATGATATCCATATTGAGATTTTATGGGTCCTGATATTTGACCTGGGCTTAAAGCTTTCGCTCCATCAACATAACCTGAATCTAAAGATCCAAAAGTCATATCTCCAACAGCTCCACCGCTCTCTTTAGAAGCTGTATCATCTGAATATTCATTTACAAGACCTGCAAAGTCTGCTCCAGCGTCTAATTTAGCTTTTATTTCATTTGCTAAAGCGAGAGCCTCATCGTCAGTTCTCTTATCGTCCTGAGTAGATATTAGTATGTGGTTAGTATCTAACTTATTATAATCTTTCTCGTAAGTTTCTTTATTTTTGTCATAATCAGCTTTTACTTCATCATCAGTTGGAGCTGCAACATCTTTTAAGAGTTCATCCCAAATTAAACTCACCTTATGGGTCCTTTCAGTAAAATTAGTATAAGTTTGTTCAGTAATACCTAAGGACTTAAAATAATTATCATAACTTGCTTGATCTAACGTGCCATTTGTCATGAAATTATTTTTAAAGTCATTAATATCTTTGTCTACAGCTTCTTTTAACTTAGTCTGATCTACTGATATGTTTTGATTCTCAGCTTCAACAATTGCAGTTTCAGCATCTACCATATCGCTTAAAGCCATGCTTTTATATTGAAAATAAGAATTTAAATCTGTTTCAGGATCTAAAGTAGCTCCCATATACTGTTCTACATACATCTTTGTTTCTGCAAATTCATAACTATTATCTATATCTCCTCTAGTTATTTTATTTTTTCCTACAGTAGCTACAATCTGTTTTGCTATTGCTTCTGGAGTTTTAATTATTAAATTGCAAGAGGAGAACAGTAAAGTATATGTAACAACTAAACCCGAAATTAATATTCTATGTTTCTTCATTGTTATTGTTAAACCTCCTATAACAGTTCATGAGTCCTATTCTACCACAAATTAATCTATAATAAAATAACGTATTAGTGTAAACTCAATAGGATTTTTTCTAAAATTGATAAAATATTCTTTTCGTCCCCTATTTTATACGCAAATGTAGGTTTTGTTTCCATCACTTTATAATAAATTCTTTTGCTGCTTTCACTTATAATATTTTGAATTTTATTAATTTCCATTTTTGAATTATCTTTGTAAATGAATAAAATCTCTCCTGATTTTTGTTTTAATTCCTCTATGCCGATTTCCCTTGCTAAACATTTAATATATGCAATACTTATTAAATTATTTACAGAGAAAGGTATATCACCAAATCTGTCTTCTAATTCTTCTTCTATGAGATTTTTGTCTTGTAAGTTTTCTATTGCTGCTATTTTCTTATATACTTGGATTTTTTCCACTTCATCATCTATATAATTATTTGGTATATAAGCATCAACTTTTATCTCTATAGTAGTTTCAACTATTTCTTCTTTAATTTCTCCTTTTAAAACTTTTATTGTATCTTCAAGCATTTTACAATAAAGATCATATCCTACAGAAGCCATATGTCCATGTTGAGCTGATCCCATTATATTTCCAGCTCCTCTTATTTCTAAATCTTTTAATGCTATTTTAAATCCAGAACCAAGCTCAGTATAATCTTTTATAGCTTTTAATCTCTTTTCTGCAACTTCAGTAAGGATTTTTTCTTTTCTATAGGTAAGATAACAATATGCTATTTTATTAGTTCTTCCCACTCTTCCTCTTAATTGGTAAAGTTGAGAAAGTCCAAGTTTATCAGCATCATTCATTATTATTGTATTTACATTTTGTATATCCATTCCAGTTTCAATAATTGTAGTAGTTAAAAGCACATCATATTCATTTGTTGTAAATTTTAATATTACATCTTCAAGATCCCTTTCATTCATTTGTCCATGCGCTACAACAATTCTTAATTCTGGCACAAGTTTCGAAATATAATCTTTCATCTCCAATATATTTTCAACTCTATTGTGTACAAAATAAACTTGCCCACCTCTTGAAACCTCTTTAAGCATAGCATCCCTAATTAATTGATCGTTATACTCTACAACGTATGTCTGAATTGGATATCTTTCTTCTGGAGGTGTTTCAATGACACTTATATCACGCACTCCCACAAGAGACATATGCAGCGTTCTAGGTATAGGAGTTGCACTAAGTGTTATAACATCAACATTTTTCTTAAATTCTTTTAATTTTTCTTTATGCGTAACACCAAATCTTTGCTCTTCATCAACAATTAATAACCCTAGGCTTTTAAATTCAATATCCTTTTGTATAAGTCTATGGGTCCCAACTAAAATATCTAAATTTCCACTTTTAAGATTTAATAAGGTTTGCTTTTGCTGAACCTTTGATCTAAACCTTGAAAGCATATCAACGGTTATTGGGAAATCAGAAAATCTTTTTATAATATTATTATAATGCTGTTGTGCTAAAATAGTTGTAGGTACCAAAATTGCCACTTGTTTTCCATCCATAACTGCTTTAAACGCAGCCCTAAGTACAACTTCTGTTTTACCATATCCTACATCACCACACAAAAGCCTATCCATCACTTTATCTGATTCCATGTCTTTTTTTATATCTTCAATTGCAAGAAGTTGATCTTGAGTTTCCTCATAGGCAAATTCATCCTCAAATTGTTTTTGCCATACGGTGTCTTTTGAAAAACTAAACCCTTTTATAGTGCTCCTCTCTGCATATAACTTTATTAAGTCATGTGCTATTTCATCAACTTGCTTTTTTACCTTTCTTTTAGCTTTTATCCAATCTTGAGTTCCAAGCTTATTTATTTTTGGAGTTATCCCTTCAGAGCCTATATATTTTTGAACCATGTCCAGCTGTTCAACTGGTACATATAATTTATCCTCTTTTTCATATTGAATAAGTATAAAATCTTTAGTGACTTTATCCACAGCAAGTTGAATAATACCCTTATATATGCCTATTCCATGATTCACATGAACAATATAATCTCCTGATTTAAGCTCTGTAAAGCTTTTTATTTTGCTTACACCTTTTCCAGAGGATTTAGGTTTTGTAAGCTTTCTCTTTGCTTCACCAAAAACTTCTTTATCTGATACTAAACAAATATTTAAATTTGGAAATTCATATCCTCTTAACTGACTTCCAAAGGTTATAACTAAATCTTTATTATCTAAATAATCCAGAGAATCACTATATCTTGAGTTTAATCCATATTCCCTTAAAGTATTTACTAATCTTTCACCTCTAGTCCTTGTTCCAGAAAGAATTACCACAGAAAGTCCCCTTGATATTTTATCTCTTATATCTTCTATGAGAAGTTCAAGTTGTCCATGATATTCATGAAGGGTTATTTCATTAAAGTTCACTATATATTTAGGTGTGATAAATCTATATGTTTTTGTTAAAGCATCTAAAGTAAATATGTTTTCATTATTTAGCCTGTTTAAAAGCTCTTCTTTGTTATTTAAAAGATTACCTTGGTCAGGAAGCACATCTCCTCTTTGAAGAAGCATTTTAAATGTCTCTTCGAATTCTATGAAAACGCTATCTAGCTTACCTTTACATCTTTCAGGATCATCTAAAAATACAAATGATTCTCCAATGTAATCTAAAAAACTATAGGAGTCTTTGTAAAAGTAATTTATATAGGAGTCTATGTTTTCAAAATAAAAATTCTCTTTTAAATTTTCTAAATTATGATTTATATTTGAAGTTATTTTATCCTTTATGCCTTGCTCAATATTTGATGAAATAAAATTTATAAAATCCTTTTCTATATTGCTATAACCAAAGTTCATAATTTCATCAGTAATTATTAATTCTTTAGCTGGAAAAATATTAGCAAATTTAACTTTATCAATACTGCGTTGAGTTTCAACATTAAATGTTCTAATGGAATCAACTTCATCATCAAATAATTCAATTCTATAAGGAAGAGATTCTGTAGGACAAAATATGTCTATTATTCCTCCTCTTACAGAAAAATACCCCTTGCTTTCACTTATCTCACATCTTTTATAACCACACTCAATTAATCTTTTTGTTAAAACCTTAATATCAAGTTTATCTGAAACTTTTATAGTAAATTTATAATCTTCATATAATTTATGTGGAATAAGCTTATTTAATAAAGTTTCAATGCAAGTTACTATGATCTTCTTTTCTTTTGAAAGCATTTTTTCAAATACTTTTAATCTTTGCCATCTTACATCTCCAGATATACTATCAATATTGTAAAAAACAACTTCTCTAGTTGGAAGATAGTATACAGAGGGAGTAAAAAAACTCAAATCCTCATATAAATTTCTTGCTTCTAAATCGCTTTGAGTAAGTATTAAAATCGTTTTTTCATTATTTTTAAAAATTGAGTATATAAAATATGCTCTTGAAGATTCGGATATTCCAAAAATTCCTATTGGAAATTTTCTCTTATTAATACTACTTTTTATTTCAGCATATTCAGCACTATTTTCCATAGGTTTCGTAAAACCATCAAGTCTCATAACATCACCAGTCCCAATTTAATTTGTACCATTAAACCTATTCATAGCATAATCAATTCCTTCTTTTATAAAACAATCAATTACTTCGCAAGATATTTCAATGGATTTTCTTATAATTTCAAATTCATCTTTGTTAAATTTTCCTAAAACATGAGAAATTAAACCATGACTTCCCTCACCAACACCTAATTTAAGTCTGGGAAATTCAAATGTTGCTAAATTTAATATAATATTTTTAATTCCATTATGGCCACCTGCTGTACCTTTTTTTCTAATCCTTATGCTGCCTAATGGCAAACTAACATCATCATATATGATTAAAATTTTTTCTAAATCTATGTTAAAATAATCCACAAATTTTACAATTGATTCTCCAGATAAGTTCATAAATGTCAATGGTTTTAATAGAATTATTTTTTCATCGTTTATTCTCCCTTCGCCATACAATCCATTAAATTTCTTATTTTTCATGGAAATGCCTTTTAAATTAGCATAATGATCGATAGTTAAAAATCCCACATTATGCCTAGTATTATCATATTCCTTCCCTGAATTTCCAAGACCTATTATTAAATACATATTCTACTCCTTATATAAACATTTATAAAAACACATAAAAAATCCATCTTTTAAAATGCTATTTTAAAAGATTTTTTATAATTTATAATTAACCTTTAGGTAGCCCTTTGAATAGTAAATGTGAATTCCACTCCAGAGTTTCCAACATTCTCTACCCAAATGTCTTCTTTTAATCTTCCAATAATCGCTCTTACAATAGAAAGGCCAAGACCTGTGCTTTCTTTTGAGGTTCTAGATTTATCTACTCTATAAAATCTTTCCCATAATCTATTTAAAGACTGTTCAGGTATTTGACTACCTTCGTTATATATCGATACTAAAACTTTATTTCCCTTTGTCATTACTAAAATAGAAAGCCTGCCCTCTGCTTTTGAATATTTTACTGCATTATCCACTAAATTTGTTAAAACTTGAATCATTCTATCTTTGTTAGTTAAAACCATCAACTTGCTTTCTTCAAACTGCAAGTCAATAAGCAAATTTTTTTGTTTCATATTTGGTATAAAACTTTCGATAGATATCTTTATTAAATCTACAATATCTATTTTTTCAAGTTCTAAATCTGAATCTGATGATTGACTATCTATATAAGATAAGTTTAATAAATCATTAACAAGCCTCATAAGTCTCTTAATTTCATTGTTGACTAAGCTTAAATAATGCCTAATTTTGTCCTCTGGAATAATCCCATCTAGTATACCTGATATAAACCCATTTATTGATGTAATGGGAGATCTTAATTCATGAGAAACATTTGATATGAACTCCTGCCTATGTCTCTCAGCGTTTTCAATAGAATCTGCCATTTTATTAAGTGAATTTGCAAGTACTCCAAATTCATCATTGCTTTTAAAATCTACTCTTTTATTTACTTCTCCTGTTGAAATCTTATAAAGAACATCATTAAATTTCTTAAGTGGATTTACTATTGCTTTTTTAGAAAATATCAATAATAACAAAGAGGATAATATGAGCATAGTAACACCAAGTATCATGATTAGTAGATATGTATTCCAAAGTATTTTATTAATTTCAGAAAGAGGGTTATTTATATTTACTATTAAATTTAATTTATTATTTTCAATTATTGGTACAAATACAGAATATACATTCCCTTTGGTACCATCAAAGTATTCACCTTTTAATTCTAATAAATTATTTTGCTTTAATTTATCCATGTATCCATCTTTTAAATATAAATTAGGCTCAATACTTTTTGGATATGATGAATATTTCATCATATCCAAATTTGTAGAACCTTTATCATCAAATATAATAATATCTAAATTTAATTTATCTGATATATCTTCTAGTTTCAAATTATTATTATTTAGAAAAAATATCTTGTATAATAGCTGGGAATAAGCCTTATCATCATTTTTTATCTTATTATAAATATATGCTTTGTATAAAAGTGAAATAGAAATGCCAAGCATCACATATATAAAAATAATCAATGACATGTTTATTACTAACAATTTAGTAAAAACAGTTTTCCTCATCATTTCACCTCAAATTTATAGCCTACACCCCAAACTGTTTCAAGTTGCCATTCATTAGCTCCTTGGAATTTTTCTCTAAGCCTTTTAACATGAACATCTACAGTCCTAGAATCTCCAGGATAATCATAACCCCAAACTTCAGAAAGAAGATCATCTCTTGTGTATACTTTATTTTTGTTATTTGCTAAAAAATACAACAATTCAAATTCTTTAGGTGGCAACTTATATATTTTATCATCATATGTCACAATATAGGAACTATAATCGATAGTCAGATTGCTAAATCTCAATATCTCTTTATCAGAATTATCTGAAACATATCTCCTCAAAACTGCTTTAATTCTAGCCAAGAGTTCTTTAGGCTCAAATGGCTTTACCAAATAATCATCAGCTCCTATCTCTAGAGCTAACACTTTATCAAAAGTATTTCCCTTTGCAGTAAGCATTATAACTGGAATTTGACTAGTCTTTCTTATCCATTTAAGTAAATCCACTCCATCAATAATGGGCAACATAATATCCAATAATACCAAATCTGGATTATATATGTGAAAATGATCTTGAGCAACTTTCCCATCATGGCATAATTCTGTTTTATATCCACTGCTTTCTAAATATACTTTTATAACTTCTGCTATGCTTTCATCATCATCCACGATTAATATTTTTATTTCCTTATTTGACATATATACACCACCAATACTAATTTTATCTGCTTGTTTTATATATTTTCTCTCATAAGTAACATCCACACACTATTTATTTTTGTTTTTTATAACCCAGTCTTTAATATTAACTTGTCTTGCTCTTGCAATGGCTAATGAATTTTCAGGTACTTCGTTTGTAATAGTTGAACCTGCAGCTGTAAATGCATTATCATGGATTAAAACTGGTGCTACTAAATTTGAATTGCTACCAATAAATACATTATTGCCCACTATGGTTTTATGTTTATTATTTCCATCATAATTTGCAAAAATACTTCCACAACCAATATTGCACGATTCTCCTATTACTGCATCTCCGACATAACTTAAATGAGGAATTTTAGTATTATTTCCTATATTTGATTTCTTTACTTCTACAAAAGCTCCAACCTTTGAATGTTTTCCTAATACAGTTTCAGGTCTGATATAAGCATATGGTCCTATAACAGTATCATCTTCTATTTTACTTTCAATTATTGTAGAATATTGTATTAAAGCATTATCACCTATATTTGAATTTATGATTTTTGAACTTGGAAATATAGTGCAATTTTTACCTATTTCAGTATTTTTTTCCAAAATACATCCTGGATAAACAATGGTACCATATCCTATTTTTACATTATAATCTATAAATGTGTTATTTGGATCCATTATTATTACACCATTATCGATATGTTTTTTATTTATGATAAATTTAATTTCATTTAGAGTGCTAATATAATTAAAATTTGAATTTAAATCAAATATATTATTAATACTAAGTTTTTTGATATTAAAAATGTCTAAAAATATACTATTAAAGTTATTTATTTTTTTGATTTTTTCCCTATAATTTTCATAACTTATATTTAAAATTTCTTCACAACAATTACAATTTAATGCTGCTATTTTATAGCTAATATTATTATCAATATCTGAAAAATTAGATTCGCTTTTATCTGAAATTGCATAATTAATTCCATCTTCACAAAAGTTCTTTAATTTTTCATAAAAATTAAATATATAATCTAAAGTAGGATATGCGTTATTTATTAACATTATACCATGATAATCTCTAATATCATCCTTTAAATTATTAAAAAAAACTTCTTTGCTTAAATCGTCTTCATGAAATGTAATATTAAATTCGTTCTTTATAGTTAAATGTTTAAAAAATTCTTCACTTGATTTAGGGAAGCTTATTTCATCAATATTATTATTATAAATAAAATCAAAAAAATAATAAATAATTTCTTCTCCAAATGCTTTTTTAGACATAAATTCATGTTCAAAATTCAAAACTATTACTTTTTTTTTCATCAATTCTACCTCTTGCAATATTTTAAATAAATTTCACATGCATATAAAGCCTTATATTTAAAGCTTTATCAAATCAATTTTATTATATTTTATATATTAAATCAAACAATTTAAATTTAATTATTAATATATTATCATAAAAAATAAAAAGGAGTAAATTACTCCTTTGTTTCTTTATCCATAAGTTCTTTCTGCTTTATATAAGCTTCTAATATTGCTTTTTGTAATTCCTCTCTTGTTTCTGTATTTATAGGATGTGCAATATCTTTAAATTCTCCATCTGGAGTTTTTCTACTAGGCATAGCAATAAATAAGCCATTCTGACCTTCAATAATCTTAATGTCATGAACTACAAACTTTCCATCAAATGCAACTGAAACTACAGCTTTCATCTTTCCATTATTTGAAATTCTTCTAATTTTGATATCGGATATTTGCATAAAATCATCTCCTATTATTATATAATTAACTATAAATTGCTATCTTATAAAATAATAAATTTTCTAAACTTTATATTAATTATCATTCACCTATTAAAATAATCATAAGTATTAGTTAGTAAATAAGTGTATATTATCTATTTATTCTTCCGTTAATTGATTTCAAAATGTAAGCTCATAGAACACTTACTTATGTTTTTATAATTTTGCAAAAAACCTCCTCTTTATGAATTCGTATAAATAAATGTTATAATCTATTTTTTATTTTACTTCATTGAGTTAATTTTTTTGTAAATTATTTCATAAAATACATATTTTTTTTCTCGATAAGTGTTAACTTATTTCTTTTTTAATAAATAGATTAATAAAAGTTACATTACGATAATTTGAAATCATATTTCAATATATAGTCATAAGTACAAATAAAATGATCATTTAACATTTTTTATAGTTTGTGTGAATATACACAAATAATACACTATTGCTAAAAAAGTTTCTATAGTTTTATATCAACAAATGTGGCCACAAATAGAAATTTAATAGAAATTTAATATTTTTTTATATTATTTTGATTTTTTGTGTATAATAATAATAATAAAGTTTTAGTGTAATAGTTTATTATTATAAATATAGATATTCATACTATTATTTAATATTAATAATTTTGAGGTGTATAAATGAAAAAATATAATAGTATTTATTTTATAGGAATTGGTGGAAGCAGCATGAGTGGCCTTGCAGAAATAATGATTGAAAAGGGCATAAAAGTACTAGGTTCAGATAGAAATAATAATTCTCTTACTGAAAAATTAATTAAGAACGGTGCTACAATCCATATTGGTCATGATGCTTCTAATTTAGAAAAGCCTGATTTAGTTGTTTATACAGCTGCTATTTCACCTGACAATGTTGAGCTTGTAAAAGCAAAAGAGTTAGGTGTTGAAGTTTTAGAAAGATCTGAATTTTTAGGTATGATTATGGAAGATTATAAATATAATATTTGTATTTCTGGTACCCATGGCAAAACTACTACAACTTCTATGATATCATCTATTTTTTTAATGGATAAAAAAGATCCAACTATAACAATAGGAGGAGAATTAGACTTAATAGATGGGAATATTAAAATTGGCAATGGTGAATATTTTATTGTAGAATCCTGTGAGTATAAAGATTCTTTTTTAAAGTTTCATCCCTATTTAGCCATCATAACAAACATAGAAGCTGATCATCTTGATTACTTTAAGGATCTAAATCAAGTAATTAAGAGCTTTGAGGATTTTGTTTCTTTAGTCCCAAAAGATGGAGGTATTGTAATAAATGCTGAACATCCTAATACTAAAGGTATTATAGATAATTTTTCAGGAAACATGATAACATTTGGATTAAAATATGGAGATGTTCATGCACAAAATATAAAATTTGGCGAATTAGGATACCCTAATTTTGATGTAATTTATAAAGATGAGTTTTATATTAATGTTTCCTTAAGCGTTGCTGGAATGCACAATATTTTAAATGCACTTGCCTCAATAGCTGCTTGTATTTTCTTTAATATAGATAAGTTAAGCATTGTCCAAGGCCTTAGGCAATTTAAATCCCCTCACAGAAGATTTTATTTACTAGGAGAGGTTAATAATATAAAAGTAATAGATGACTACGCTCATCACCCAACTGAAATAAAAGCAGTTATTTCATCACTAAAAAACATGAAAATAAATGAAATTTATATGGTATTTCAGCCACATACTTACTCTAGAACAAAATCTTTATACGATGAATTCTGCATTTGCTTTAATGGTTTAGAAAATCTTCATCTAATAATTACAGATATATATGCTGCACGTGAAAAAGATCCTTTAGATATTAATTCTAAAATGCTTGTAGATTCGATAAAAAACGAAAATGTAGATGCTATATATATTGAAGATTTTGATGAAATAGTTAAATATATATGGGGAAAAGCAAAGAAAGGTGATATTGTAATCACCGTTGGCGCTGGTGATGTAAATAAAATTGGAAGCTTGTTTTTAAAATATTCTATTGACAAATAGACAAACATAATTTATCTTATAAATAAAACGAAAATAAAGGAGGTGTAGAAAATGTTAAAACTTAATTGCATATTAAAGGTAAAACAAAAATATAAGACAACTACATCTCTTAGGTTAATTAATTAATCATTTATCAAAATGTAAATTTTTAAAAACCATAGGGCTTGTATACCTATGGTTTTTTTATGAGCGAGGTGAATTATTTGAAACGAATCCTTAACATTTTTAAAAAACACAAAGTCATTATTTTTATTTCATCACTTTCAACTCTTTTATTAATATTTGCTGATATGTTTAACCCAATTATCAGCGGAAAGTTCGCTGATGAGGTAATAGTCAAAAAAGATTTAAGCGTTGTTTTTGAATTATTATTATTTTTTCTTATAATAACAATATTTAGAGCAATATTTGCATTTATCAGGGATTATTTATTAGATTATCTAGGATCAGAGACTGCTAAAAAATTAAAATATGAATTATATACTCATATTCAAACATTATCCTTTAGCTACTTTGATAATATGAACACAGGAGAACTGATGTCTAGAATCAGTGAAGATATTTCTTTAATATGGGAAACCATTGCATATGGCCTTAGGATTGCCATTGAAAGCATAATATATTTAATTACAGCTTCTATTATTTTATTTTCCATCAACTGGAAGCTAACATTAATGTGCTTATCAATAATGCCATTTTTAGGTTTTATAGTATATAAACTTCAAAAATCCATTATAAAAAATTACGAAAAGCTAAGCGATCAAGCTACTGTGTTAAATACTGCTGCGCAAGAAAACTTAGCAGGAGTAAGGCTTGTAAAAGCTTTTGCAAGAGAAAAGTACGAAATATTAAAATTTTTAAAATTAAATAAAGAAAGATACGAATTATCGTTAAATCAAGGGAAAATAAATTCAAAATATCTACCACTTTTAGAGGTATTATCAAATTTATCATTAATTGTAATGATCGTTGGAGGAGGATATTTTGTAATTGAAGATAAAATGACCCTTGGAACCTTAGTAACTTATAGTGGCTATATCGGCATGATAATTTGGCCAATAAGAAACTCTGGCTGGCTTAGCAATATGATATCTCAATGCATGGCATCAATAAAAAAAATAAACGAAATTTTCATAGTTAAGCCTGAAATTAAAGATAAAGAGGATCCAATATCATTAACTGATTATAGAGGTAATATAGAGTTTAAAAATGTGTTCTATAACAATAACGATATGAAAATACTAAAAGACATCAATATAAATTTAAAGCAAGGAAAAACCCTTGCTATAATGGGTGCAACTGGCAGCGGTAAAACTTCTCTTATAAATCTTATAAGCAGGTTTTATGATGTATCTTATGGCGAAATTCTTTTAGATGGCATTGAAATTAAAAATATAAAAATCAATGATTTTAGAAAAGATATTGCTTATGTACCTCAAGAGACATTTTTATTTTCAGATACCATATCTGAAAATATTAGGTATGGAAAGGAATCAGCAAGTATAGATGAAATAAGAGAAGCTTGCAGTTTATCTTGCGCTATGGAATTTATAGATGAATTAGAAGAAGGTTTTGATACAGTAATTGGAGAAAGAGGTTTAGGCCTTTCAGGAGGTCAAAAGCAAAGGCTTGCAATTGCACGAGCTCTCATATCAGATAGCAAAATTTTAATATTAGATGATGCAACTTCAGCTCTAGACATGGAAACAGAATACGAGCTTTTAACTAATTTGCATAAATCAAAAAAAAGAACAACTATAATAATTGCACATAGAATTTCAGCAGTCAAAAATGCAGATGAAATAATATATATTGATGATGGGTTTATTGTTGAAAGAGGAAATCATACAGAATTATTAAACAAAAAAGGCCTGTACTACTCAATATTTAAAGAGCAATTTAAAGACTTTGAAGATTATAAGGAGGTGGTGTAATGGCTACGAATGCTATAAAAAAAGATGAAGATGTTCTAAAGAGAAAAAAAACTGAACTTATTATTAGAATGCTTTCATATATGAAGCCTTATAAAAAGAAAGTAACCATTATTATAGTTATGCTTATTTTTACCATATTCATCTCTGTATTAAATACTTATATGGTAAAAATATCATTAGACGATTTTGTTGCAAATAAAAATACAAAAGCACTTATTATAACTGGTGTAATCTTAGCTCTCATTAACTTAATACAATGGGTAATTGCTAGAAAAAGAATAGTTGATATGACTATAGTTTCAAACAATATTGTTGTAGATATGCGAAATGAACTTTACACTCATATTCAAACTTTAAGTTTTTCTTTTTTTGACTCTAGGCCAATCGGAAAAATTTTAGCTAGAATAATTGGAGATATAAGATCTTTAGAATCATTTTTTACAAATATCATGACAAATTTAATCCCTGAAATTGCAAGATTATTATTTGTCTTTATAGCCATGATGCTTATGAACGTTAAATTAGCACTTGCTGCCATTGCAACTCTTCCTGTATTAATTTTAGGAGTGTTCTTTTTAGAAGGAAAAGGAAGACCTAGGTGGCAAAAATTTAGAGCAAAGAGAAGCAATTTTAATGGTTTTACACATGAAAGCTTTTCAGGTATAAAAATAATACAAGCTTTTACCTATGAAAATAGAAACTTTATTAGTTTTATGGAAATGGTTACGGATATGATAAAATCCTTTATGGAAGCTGTTTTTATAAGTGACATGTTCTGGCCAATGGTAGAACTTGCTTGGGGAATAAGCTCGATTGTATTATATTGGGCAATGGCCCAACTTTTAAAGTTTGAAAATGTTGATGTTGGTGTATTTTTTGCATTTTCAATTTATATTGGAGATTTTTGGAGACCTATTATAAATATTTCAAATCTTTATAATAATATTATAACTAATTTTGCATGTGCTGAGAGAATTTTTGATATAATGGATATTGCACCTATTATTAAAAATAGTCAAAATGCTGAAATTATGCCAGAAATAAAAGGTGAAGTAGAATTTAAAAATTTAAGCTTTGGCTATTCTGATAAAACAATTTTAAACAACATCTCATTTAAAATTAAACCAAACACTGCTGTAGCTTTAGTTGGACCAACAGGCGCAGGTAAAACTACTATAGTAAACCTTATAAGCAGATTTTACGATGCAGATGATGGTGAAGTTCTTATAGATGGTTATAATGTTGCAAAAGTTGAACTAGAGTCACTACGACGACAAATGGGCATAATGTTTCAAGATACATTTTTATTTTCTGGCACTATAAAAGACAATATTAAATATGGAAAATTAGATGCAACTGACGAAGAAGTAATTGAAACAGCTAAGGCTGTAAGTGCACATGATTTTATTATGAGCCTTCCAAAAGGGTATGATACTGATGTTAAAGAAAGAGGCACAAGGCTTTCTGTAGGTCAAAGGCAGTTAATATCTTTTGCAAGAGCACTTCTTGCAGATCCTAAAATCTTGATCTTAGATGAGGCTACTTCAAATATAGATACTAATACAGAAAAACTAGTTCAAGAAGGGATTAAAAAACTTTTAGTGGGAAGGACATCATTTGTAATTGCTCACAGGCTATCTACAATTAGAGATGCTGATATTATAATGGTAATTGATGATGGCAAGATATTAGAATATGGTAACCATGAAGAGTTATTAAAAAACAAAAGTTTATATTATGATTTATACATTTCTCAATATAAATTCATGGAAAAAGGTGCATAATAATTAAAACCTAAAATTAAATTAGTGATCTTGAGGTTAGAATGACAAAGTATAGAGAAAGATTCTTAAATTTTGATGAAAAAATACTGCATTTTATAAATTCTTTGAGAAAATATAAAATATTAAATATTTTAATGATTTTTTTTACTTATATAGCATCAACGAGCGGTGTGGCTATTATAGTATCTACCTTGTTTTTAACTAAGATACCAGTACTTAGACATCTTTGCTTTAGATTATCAATATCCATAATAATCGTAGCTTGGTTTGTTAAAATTATAAAGCATTTTTTTAACAGAATTAGACCTTATGTGAAATATTCTACTTTAAATACAAAAAAAATAGGAATAGATAAATATTCTTTTCCATCAGGACATACAGCTACAGCTTTTGCCATGGCAACTACTGCTGGAATAATATTTCCAGAGTTTAGAATTTATTTTATGTTAATTGCTTCTTTAGTTGGAATATCTAGAATTTATTTGGGAGTTCATTTCCCTAGCGATGTATTAGGAGGAGCGACTACTGGAGTTTTAGTTTCACTTTTAATTAATTTTATTATAACGCATTATTAAAGGGCCAAAACAATTGGTCCTTTTTTATGAAATTTTTTTATACTTTCTCATTGCAAAAACGTAGGCCACAATCATAATCACAACACACCAGATAAGAGCTATCCATATGTCATTTCCAGCAGGCTCAGAATAAAGCAATAAGCGCAAAGTGTTAACTATAGAGGTTACTGGCTGATTCTCTGCAAAGGCACGTATGGCTGCCGGCATTGTTGCAGTTGGAACAAAGGCTGAACTTATAAATGGCAGAAATATAAGAGGATATGAGAATGCACTTGCGCCGTCAATGGATTTAGCTGACAGTCCAGGAATTACAGCGATCCAAGTGAGTGCCAGTGTAAATAGTGCAAGTATTCCAAAAACAGCCAGCCATTGCAAAAAACCTGCTGATGAACGAAAACCCATTATAAGTGCAATAAGAATAATTATGATGATGGAAATGGCATTAGAAACTACTGAAGTCAGTACATGTCCCCACAGTATTGATGAATGAGAAATTGGCATAGAATGAAAACGTTGAAATAACCCTTTTTGAACATCTGCAAAAAGCCTAATAGCAGTATAGGATATGCCACTTGCTATGGCTATGAGCAGTATACCTGGAAGCAAGTAATTCACATAGTTGTCCATCCCTGTCTGTATTGCTCCACCAAACACATAGACAAATAATAGCATTATCATAATTGGCATAATCGCAACTGTTATAATGGTATCAGGACTACGCATAATATGACGCATAGAACGGCCAAATAATATTCTTGTGTCATGTAGCACTTTCATTTATTTACCTCCTTCTTGCCTATAATTGAAAGAAAAATCTCCTCCAATGACGGCTGTTTTTCAATGTATTCCACTTTCGCAGGTGGAAACAGCTTTTTAAGATCTTCAAGGGTTCCACATGCAATAATTCTACCTCCATGAAGTATAGCAATTTTATCAGAAAGCTGTTCTGCTTCCTCAAGATATTGCGTAGTTAAAAAAATCGTCGTTCCACCATTTGAAAGCTCTTTAACTGTTTTCCATACCTCAAGACGTGCTTCAGGATCAAGTCCCGTAGTTGGTTCATCAAGAAAAATAACTTCAGGTACCCCAACAAGGCTCATTGCTATATCAAGCCTTCTCGCCATACCGCCAGAATATGTGTAAACTCTTCGATTGGCCGCATCATTTAATCCAAAAAGTTTCAGCAAGCTATCAGCCACTTCATTTGCACCAGCAATTCCTCGAAGTTTGGCAATCATTATTAAATTTTCTCGCCCAGTCAAAATGCTGTCCACTGCAGTAAATTGCCCTGTAAGGCTAATGGTATTGCGAACTTTTTCTGGTTGTAAAACAACATTGAAGTCACACACACTTGCATTGCCACCATCAGGTTTAAGAAGTGTAGACAGGATTTTAATAATGGTGGTTTTACCAGCACCATTAGATCCAAGCAATGCAAAAATCTCCCCTCGCTTAACTTGAAAATCCACACCTTTTAAAACTTCTATGGTTTTAAAGGATTTTTTAAGACCCTCTGCAGTTATTGCAAAACCTGTCATTTGGATTTATCCTCCCTTTTAAGTTTTTTCATAATGTCACGGTTCAATGCCTCACGCCAGTTTGCAGTATATGTTTTTGCATTGCGCAGAAGCTCATCACAAAATGCAGCCACATCTTCACCTGTAATCTCTAGAACATGTTTGCCATTTGCTGCACCAGCTTCAAACAAATCTATCAATTCATAATGAATCTTTAGCATATCATACCCATCTCCTGCTGCATAATTCCACATATACCCTTGGATCTTTTTAAATACAAATTGATAATCTTCAGGTAGAGCTTCTACCCTTGCCATCATTTGCTTATACTCTTTTTTATCTCCAACTATTTTTTTAAAAATTTCAAGCATGCCTATTTTCCTCCTTTTAATTCATTAATTTTTGATTCAACAAATTGCCATTTAGTCCAAAAATGTTGCAACTCCTCACGACCTGCATGGTTAAGCGTGTAAAACTTCCGTGGCGGGCCTATATCAGAGGGTTTTTTTTCTATATTTACAAGCTTGTTTTTTTCAAGCCTCACTAAAATGGTGTAAACTGTTCCCTCCACAACATCTGTGAAACCAAGGGCGTTTAGGCGTCGCGTAATTTCATAGCCATAAGTTTCTTTGCGACTTATAATCTCAAGAACACAGCCCTCAAGAACACCTTTCAACATTTCTGTAAGATTTTCCAGCTTAATCATTCCCTTCTATCTATTCTGTAACACTGCTATGCAGTATTACTTATTACAGCTATATAGTAATACAGAATAGTTTAGTTGTCAATAGGCATTTAATTTATAAATTTTAATTTTGTTCTTAAACCATTTTTTAAATCATATAGATTAATAAAGAATTATTTTAGGAGTTTATGTATGAATTGCTGTGGAATAGATTTATCACCTAATTATAGACTACACAAAGTTGAGGTTACTGAATATATGCTTAGTTTACTTTCTCAAGAGGAGAGCGAAAAAAGAGCAAAAGAAGAGAGGCAAATTATATTAAAGAGAAATAGTAATTTTAATAGGGGCGTAGACCTGCACAAAAATATGCAAAATATCGATATTGAATTAATTGAAGATATTCCTGAAGGATGGAGCCCCTTTGATGAAATTTCAGATATTGGCCTATTAGACTTAGCTAGATCCATTGACAATGTTGGATTAATTCATCCAATTTATGTAACCTTAGATCATAATGGAATTTATAATGTGATAATTGGGAGATGTCGCCTTCTTGCATATATTAAGTTATTTCAGGAGACAAATAACCCTCAATACAAATTCATACCTTCTTATATTATAGATATGAATGAAGTCGATGAATTATTCATCAGAACAATGATTATTGAATCGAACATCTGTTTTAGAAATATTTCTAAAATAAATATGGTTAAAAGTTTGATACTAAATTATGAAGCAATGAAAATGGTAAAACAATATAGAAATGAAAGCAATGTGGGAATGGAGCTTGCTAAAATATACAATATCAGCACTAGCAGCCTGTTCAACTTTCTTAAGGTCAGGAGCCTTTGCAATGAAGCTTTAACCCTTTTATTTGAAGAAAAGATACCTTTAAAATCAGCTATATATCTTGCAAGAGTTGATAAAGAAACACAAGTTAACATTTTAAAAAGGTATGGAGTTTCAGCAATTAAAGTTATTTTTAAATTAAAGCTTTTAACAAATGAAAAGAGCCTTTCTTTAGAAAAATTAGATAAA
>JAVBPD010000131.1:0-38501 GCA_031549885.1 Clostridiaceae bacterium | reverse complement strand
TAAATAATAAAGTTTTTTTTCAAAGTACAGAATGTATAGAAATTAAGAATAAGTATATGTCACCATTATTTTTAGAACTAGAACATACAAGTTCTTTAAATATTGAAAAAAAACATAAAAATAATATTATAACTGTTATATCAGATGAAAAAATATGTTTTGAAAATAATACTTTAATATATAAAGAATTTATATTTAATATTGATAAAATTATGTAGGAGTTAATAATATGGAAACAGTAAAATTATTTGATATAAATGTAGCAGCCATTAACATGGAGCAAACAATAAAGTATATATTAAATAGAATTGATAAAAGGTTGATAACCCAACATGTTGTAATTAATGCCGCTAAAGTTGTGTTGATGGAAAATGATTTAAAATTAAAGAAAATTATAGAAAACTGCCCTTTAATAAATGCCGATGGTCAATCTATTGTATGGGCTTCTAAGATACTTGGTAGACCATTGCCTGAAAGAGTTACAGGAATTGATTTAATGGAAAATCTTATAAAAGTTTCTGTAGATAGAAAGTATAGAATTTATTTTTTTGGTGCTAAGGAAGAAGTTGTTACAAAAGTTATTAGTATTTATAAAAATAAATATCCTGATTTACAAATTGCAGGTTATAGAAATGGATATTTTAAAGAAAATGAAGTTTATAAAATTATTGATGATATGAAAAAATCAAATGCAGATATCTTATTTGTAGCATTTAGTTCTCCTAAAAAAGAATATTGGTTAAGTGATTATATGAAGAAAATAAATATACCATTTTGCATGGGTGTTGGTGGAAGTTTTGATATTGTTGCAGGTAAAACAAAGAGAGCACCTCATTTTATGCAGAAAATGGGATTAGAATGGTTTTTTAGAGTGTTACAAGAACCAAGAAGAATGTGGAAAAGATATTTGATAGGTAATATAAAGTTTATTTATATTGTATTTAAAAAAAGATTTGATAAAAGGTGAAAAAATGAATTTAAGTAAGATTTTGAATGAAAAAATGTCCAGAATTTATAAAAAAGAATTTTTCTCCAATGATAAGAAATAAATTAATAAAAAATGAAATATTTATAAGTACATATAATAACATAAAAAATTTTGAAAGAAAGTCTTATTCTGAAAAAGAAGAAATTCAATTTAATTTATTAAAAAATACTTTAATTTTAGTTATGAAAATATAGAGTACTATAAAGAGAGTTTTGATAGTGTTAAATTTAATCCTTATATGTTAACTGATTTAAAGGAAATAAAAAAAATACCTTTAACTGATAAAGAAATTATTATAAAAAATTTAAATAAAATTATAAATAAAGATAATAAAGATTTTTATATTTCAAGAACAGGTGGCAGTAGCGGGAAATCATTATCATTATATTTAGATAATGAATCAATTTATAAAGAAAGAGCTTTTGTTTATAACTATTGGTCTAATTTTGGTTATGATTACAAAAAATCAAAGCTTATAACTTTTAGAGGATTAGAATTTAAAGATAAGATTTTTAGAAATAATCCTATATATAATGAAATAGTTTTGTCACCTTTTAAACTTAGTGAAAAAACTATAGATGAATATATTTGTATAATTAATAAATTTAAACCTGAATTTATTTCTGGATATCCCTCAGCATTATTGAATTTTTGTAAATTATTAAAAAGAAGTAAAGAATTATTAAAAAGAAGTAAAGAATTATTGAAAATTAAATTTAGTTGTGTTTTTTTAATTTCTGAAAATTGTTATGAAGAAGACATCTCTGTAATAGAATCATCATTAGAATGTAAAGCTAATTCTTTCTATGGGCATTCTGAAAGAGCTGTTTTTGCAGAAAGGTATAATGATTCTTATTATTTTAATAAATCATATGGATTTACAGAATTTATAGATACTGGAGAGAGCAATAAATATAAGATTGTATGCACAGGATTTATAAATAGAAAGATGCCATTAATTAGATATTTAACTGATGATATTGCTATTATTAAAGATGATAAGGTAAATATTATTGGACATCGAGATAAAGAAGTATTGGTGGGAAAAAATGGAGAGAAAATATCTATTACATCAATTAATTTTCATACAAATGAATTTGAAAAGATAAAGCAATATCAATTTATACAAGATAAAGAAGGTTTTGCAATTTTGAATATAATTGAAGATGATAAAATTTATGATAATGATATAAAAGGGATGTTAAATGTATTGAATAAAAAAATTAACAATGTACTTGATATTGAAATTAGAATTGTTAATGAAATTGCTTTAACATCAAGAGGGAAATTAAAAACAATTATTCAGAATATAAATAATTTATGAACAAAAGATTTAACTTATGATATTTGATATCATAATAATCTTAATGATGTATTATGTTTTTCTTGTAAAACAATTAGTTTATTGATTTCTGAAGATGCTATTGTAGAAGAAATTGTGTAATGTTTCAATTATAAGATCAAAAGAGTAAAGGTCGG
Source organism: Clostridiaceae bacterium (assembly GCA_031549885.1). Taxonomy (GTDB): domain Bacteria; phylum Bacillota; class Clostridia; order Clostridiales; family Clostridiaceae; genus WQUF01. The sequence continues at coordinate 36,034 of JAVBPD010000131.1, read as the reverse complement.
AAAATTCTTTATAAAAATAAAAAATGGAATAAGTAAAAAAGGAATGATATTTTTGATTAAAGTACTAACTATATTTGGGACCCGCCCTGAGGCAATAAAAATGGCACCTTTAGCCTTAGCATTAAATAAACAAAAAGAAATAAAAAATATAACAGTTGTAACTGCTCAACATCGAGAAATGTTAGATCAAGTATTAAATATATTTAATATTGTACCAGATTATGATCTAAATATAATGAAATTAAATCAATCTATTGAAGATATTACAATAAATATATTAAAAGAAATGACAAAAGTCATAATTAATGAAAATCCAGATTTAGTACTTGTTCATGGTGATACTACTACTGCATTTGCTTCAGCTTTATCGGCTTTTTATAATCAGGTAAAGATTGGTCATGTTGAAGCTGGACTTCGTAGTTTTAATTTAAAATTACCTTTTCCAGAAGAAGCAAACAGAAAGTTAATTGATAGTATTAGTAATTTTTACTTTGCACCTACAATTGAAAATGTAGAAAACTTGATTAAAGAAAATGTAGATTCACGTAAAATATTCTTAACAGGGAATACAGTAATAGATGCATTAAAGTACATTAGTAATAAAGAATATGATTTTAAAAACCAAGTGTTAAAAACACTAGATCTAAATAAAAAAATAATCCTTGTTACATGTCATAGAAGAGAAAATTTAGGAGATCCAATGAAAAATATATTTTCAGCAATTAATACTATAGCAAATAAGTATCAAGAATGTGAAATTATATTTCCAATTCATAAAAATCCAAAAATAAGAGAAATTCAAAAGAGTATTATAGAAGTTAATGAACAAATTCATATTATTGAACCACTTGATTATTTAGATTTTATAAAACTAATGAAACATTGTTATTTGATCCTTACTGACTCAGGGGGTATTCAGGAAGAAGCACCATTTTTTGGTGTGCCATGTATAGTTCTAAGGACTGTTACTGAAAGAATAGAAGCTGTAAAAGCGGGAACTGTTAAATTAGCAGGTACAGAATATTGTAATATAGTAAATTGTGTTTCACAATTAATTGATGAAGAAACTGAATATAATAAAATGGCAAACGCTAAAAATCCGTATGGTGATGGTAATTCAGTAGATAAAATAATATCAAATATAATTAGAGAGTTTAATACAAATAGCTTATGAATTAAAAGTTTTTTGAACAAAAATGTACAAAGTCTAGATAAATGATATTATACTTGAAGAAAATTAATGATAGATAAAAAGAGAGTAATTATATACCAAACACTTAATAAAGTCTTTTATAAATAAAAACTATTTTAACTCTCATTTACTAAATTTATCAATTGATGCCTATTTTCATAGATATATTATACAATTTATTTTTAAAAAGTATAAATTTCATAATTATATACGAATAAGGTGTTGCATGTTAAAAAAAAATATTACTAAAAATTATATATTTAATTTAATATATCAAATATTAAACTTCATTTTGCCACTTATAACAATGCCATATGTATCAAGAATTCTTGGCGCTGATGGATTGGGTATTTTTGGATACACATTATCTATATCAGCATATTTTATTTTAGCAGGTTCATTAGGTATTAATTTATATGCTCAAAAAGAAATTGCATATGTTCAAGATAAAAAAAGAGAAAGAAGTATTTTATTTTGGGAATTTGTAATATTAAAAATTATAACAATGAGTATTGCACTTATTGTGTTTTATTTTTCATTTGCAAGTTTTAGCCAGTATAACATGTATTTTAAAATATTGTGTTTTGAGATATTTGCGAGTATGGTAGATATTTGTTGGTTTTTTCAAGGGCTTGAAGAATTTAAAAAAACTGTGTCAAGAAATATTTTAATAAGAATTATTCTTTTAACATGTATTTTTATTTTTGTGAAAGAAAAAAAAGATTTATACATTTATTTTATTATATATGTATTGTCAGCGTTTATAGGTAATTTAACTTTATGGTTATATATTCCAAGATTATTGAGTAATAGAATAAATATAAAAAGGTTTAACATTTTGAGACATCTACGACCAACATTAATTTTATTTATTCCACAAATTGCTATACAAATAAATGCAGTATTAGATAAAACTATGATAGGATCAATAGCAAATAATATTGCTGAAGTTGGGTTTTATGATCAATCATATAAAATAATAAGAATTTTATTAGCAATAATAACTGCTTTAGGAGCTACGATGTTGCCAAGAATATCTAATTATTTTGCTAAAAATCAGTTGGATAAGATTAAAGAACTTTTAAATAAGTCTGCAAATTTTGTATATTTTTTGGGAGTACCAATTATGTTTGGAATGATAATTATTTCTGATAAATTGGTTCCGATATTTTTTGGTAGTGGGTATGAAAAAGTATCTATATTAATTAAATTATTAAGTCCTATAATTATTTTTATAGGATTAAGTAATGTATTAGGGGTTCAATATTTATTTCCTACAAAAAGGCAAAAACTTTACACAATTTCAATTACAATAGGTACAGCAATTAATCTGATCCTAAATATTTTATTAATACCAAAACTTCTTTCTATAGGTTCAGAAATAGCCACAGTAACAGCAGAATTCACAGTATTAGCAGTTCAAATTTATTTTGTAAGAAAAGAATTAGACATAAAATCAATGCTTTTAAAATTCAGAAACTATCTAATTGGAGGTTTAATGATCCTAGCTGTTGGACAAGGCTTAACATACATAATAAAAAATGACCTATTATGCTTAATATTACAAATACTTTTAAGCGTAATTATATATTTCACCACGCTATTAATATTAAAAGACCAATTTTTCTTTTTCATTTTAAACAAAGGAAAAGGTCTAATAATTAAGAAAAAGAATAAAAAACCAATATCAGACCCATTATTAAAAGAAGCAAACTAATAAATAAACTTGAAAGGTCCAAAAAACAATGAAAAGAGCCACCTTCCTACTCCTACTCCTCCTCTGGATGCTCCTAATCTTCAATTTTTCCTCACAAAACGGAGAAGCATCAGGAGGCTTAAGCACAAAAGTAACAAACATAGTATTAACCATAGCCCACAAAAAAGACACTATAGCCGCACCACAAAAGAAGTACATAGAGCACATAATAAGAAAGCTCGCCCATTTCTCCATCTATTTTCTTGGAGGAATAATCATCTACAGCTTCTTTAACACCTTTTCAATATCCTTTAGAAGGAAACTCCTATTCACCCAAATTTTAGGATCCCTCTACGCCTGCACCGACGAATTCCACCAGCTCTTTAGCTTTGGCAGAACTGCAAGCTTTAAAGACATCCTAATAGACTCCTCAGGAATACTATTAAGCCTTATTATAATAACCTTATTTTACAAACTAATAAAAAGCAAAATTAACCTTGTTCAAGCAGCTTTCTAATTTTAAAAAATATTAAATATCCTAAAAAATATTTGCATAAAATGATAATAAGTGTTATTATTTTTATATAAAATTAAATATTTTATGAAAAACGGAGGAATTATAGAATAATTATGGAAGAAATAGATTTAAGGCAGCTTTTAAAAGTCATATTAGACAAAAAAATACTAATAATTTTAACCACATTAGTTTTTTTAATATTAGGGATTGTATACTCTAAATACTTAAAAAAGCCAATTTATGAATCCTCAACTACCCTAGTATTATCAAAACAAGCAAATCAAGCTGTGCCAAACCAAGAGATAACCACAGAAGAAGCCATAACACAAAACGACATCCTATTAAATCAAAAATTAGTAGATACATATAGTGAAATCATAAAGAGCAAAAAAGTATTAAAGCAAGTAATAGCAAACTTAAGCATAACCACAGATGAAATTAAGCTTGCTAAAAACATATCAGTAGTTTCAGTAAAGAACACAGAAATAATAAAAGTAACAGTAAAAGACTTTAATGCAGAAACAGCAGAAAGAATTGCAAACGAAATACCAAATGTATTTGCTACAGAGGTTTTAAATATTTACAACATACAAAATGTTTACACAATTGACAAAGCTGAAATAGCTTCTGAAGCTTCAAATATAAATACTATAAAAGACACAGGCTTAGTTGGAATGGTTGGATTTATACTTTCCATCATGTTAGTGCTTTTATTATATTATTTTGATAATACTATAAAAGGCATTGAAGATGTGGAAAATTATTTAGAATTAAACGTTCTAACATGTATTCCAGAAAATAAAGTAAATAATAAAGTAAAAGAAAGAGAATCATCTAAAAGGCAAAGAAAATTAATGTCTAAGACAGCTGTTTAACAAATTATTAACAAATGAGGTTTGATATTTATGCACGAAGGAGTTATAACATTTAAATCCCCAAAATCAAGAATTTCAGAATCCTTTAAAGAATTAAGGACTAATCTTGAATTTAGCATGGTGAATAAGCAAGTTAAAACCATTTTAATAACCAGCGCATATCCTGGAGAAGGAAAAAGCTGGACATCCTCTAATTTAGCTGTGGCATTTGCTCAGCATAAGAAAAAGGTTCTTTTAATAGATGCTGATATGAGAAGGGGAACACAAGCAGATATTTTTGCTATAAACCCTGCTCCAGGGCTTTCAAATTTAATATCAACTATTGACCAAAGCGGTATTGATTTAGAAAATTTTGATTTTAATGAATATATAAAACCAACAGAGCTTGAAAATTTATCAATTTTGCCATCTGGCATAAAGCCTGTAAATCCATCAGAGCTTTTAGCATCAGATTCCATGTGGATTTTAATTAATATTTTAAAAAATGAGTATGATTATATAATATTTGACGGTACACCATCTATGCTTGTTACAGACAGCGTGGTTTTATCTAGCTTGCTTGACACAACAGTTATTGTAGCTAAATACAAAAGCACCAAAGTAGATTCGATTAAACAATTAAAAAAGTTCATTGGAAATGTGGGTGGAACAATTGCTGGAGTTGTTTTAAATAAGATTCCAAGCAAAAAAAGTGAATATTCTAATGCTTATTATGGATATTATGAATAAGAGGAAACTAAAATGATTGATTTTCATTGCCATATTATCCCTTTAATTGACGATGGCTCAAGGAGCATGGAAGAATCTATTTTAATAGCAAAAGAAGCAGAAAAAAGCGGTTTTAAAAGCATATTTTGCACCTCTCATTTTATGGAAGAAAGTTATATTTTAAAAGATGAAAACCAATTTCTTTTAAATAACTTAAGGGAGCAATTAATTTTAGAATCTATAGATGTAAACCTCTATAGTGGCAATGAAGTTTATATTTCACTTGACCTTATAGATTGGATAGATAAAAATAAATTTCAAACATTAAATAACTCTAAATATTTTTTAATGGAAATTCCAATGCAAGTAAAAGTTTCATATTTAAATGATATTATTTTTAAGGCTATGTTAAAAGGATATATACCTATTATTGCTCATCCCGAAAGATATAAATTTGTACAAGATGATCCTAACTTTCTCATAAGCTTAATAGAAAGCGGAGTTTTGTTTCAAATGAACTATGGAAGTATTTTAGGATTTTATGGAAAACAAGTTGAAAAAACTGCTGCAATTTTACTTAAAAATAATATGATTCATTTTTTAGGATCTGATACTCATAGAAAAAACACCTTTTATAAAAACATAGATCAAGCTATTTTAAAGATAAAAAATATAATAGGTGAAGAAGCTTTTGAAGACTTAAGTTTAAACAACGCTCAAATTGTATTTAAAAATGGAAATATTAAAACTAAAAATCCTACAATATATAAAAAGCCTTTTTTTAAATCTCATTCCTCCTTATAATAACTAATAAGGGGGAATTAATATTTTCCTGCAAACTTGCTAATAATAATTTAAAAACTATAAATTTTGCATGGAGTAAATAATAATGAAATTAAAATATGAAAATATTGAGAAGCTTTTTTCTTTAAGTGTAATCCCAGTTATTTTATCAATAATATCTAGAATTTATTATAAAAACATTTATGTATACTCTTCCTATGTTGATACCAATACTTATATTAAAGCTGGTGAAAATATTTTAAATGGGAAGCTTGATCCCATGAGAACTCCTATTTATCCTTTATTTTTACAGTTTTGTTTAAAAGCGCTGCCTGAATCAATTTCAATAAATTCAATAATGCTCATTCAAAGCATAGTGTTTATTTTAAGCGTTTTTTTATTTCACAAAATATGCAGACATTTTATAAAAAATAAATACATTGTATTTCTAACTTGCTTATTTTACGGATGCATTCCATCTATGGCAAGTTGGGAATTTTGCTCTTTAACAGAATCATTTTCCATCGTAAGCATAGTAATATTTACTTATTTAGTTATTTCATATATAGAAAAAAAATCTATAAAATATTTAATCATTACAAGCTTTTATATGTTTTTAATGGTGATGTTAAAGCCTGGATTTATATATATCTATGTAATATTCATGGGATTCTTGTTTTTAAATTTTATATTTACAAAAATAGAAAGAAGCAAAATGGCCATTGGATTTTTAGCAAGCGTAATTTCACTATCTTTGGTATTTGGCTATATTCAAATTAATAAAGCACAAAACAACGTAAATGGAATAAGCATAGTTACAGATATAAATAATTTTTTTAATGTAGTAATATCAGGTATATATAAAAATGGATCTGATGATGAAATTATACAAACAGTTGATGAATTTATAGAACATGGAATGGATCCCTTTGGAGCAGCTTATGAAACAGAGCTTAAACTTAGATCATACTACCCAGTTAATAGAATTGGAAATTTTAATAAAGAAGTTATAGGAAAATCTAGAAAGGAATACAATTCCTATACCATGTTAAAATTTAAAGATGTTTTTGGCACCTTAATCAATGAAAAGTATGCTGCTGTTTCAGATAAATACCGTGATAGATATCTTACTTGCTATATATTTGATTTAAATATTAACTTTTTTTGTGTCTATTGTTTGCTTGTCATAGAAATACTAATTATCATATTATTATGGATTAAATATAAATTGCCTCCTTGGGGTAACTTAGGCATATTCATGATTATTTTTACCCAGATATTTGCAGCTATTGTTGGCGCACAAGGAGAATTTTCACGTTTAATAAGCCCAATTCTGCCTCTTGTTATAATAGTTATTTTTAAAGATATAGATATATTAATTATGAAAATATCACATGGTGAAAATTAACTATTTTTATGTATTTTGTATAATTTTTTTAAATTTATTCATTTGCGAAAGAATATATCATCTGATATAATTAAGTAGTATGTACTTAAAATAGATATATAAGATATATAAGAGGTTTAGTATGTTAAGAAAAAGTATATCTACTAGAAACAACATTCCTAAAAAATATCATGGGAAAAACAAAGCAATAAATAGAAACAAGGTATCAAAGAACTATATATCTAAAAATAAAACATTACTGCGAAAGAAAAAATTAATGAGTGACATACGAAGAAGAAATAGAGTTTTGCTTTTTATTGGCATCTTAACTTGTTTTTTTGTTTTTAATCTTCTCTTTAAAAATAATGGACAAGTATATTTAAATGATAAATTTGGATTTCTAATCTCTAGAAATATTGAAAAAAAGTTTCATAAATTTGAAGATAAAAAATATATAAATCTTTCAGACATTGATATAACTTCAGATACCATAAAGGATAAGACAATGATTAATGTTCCATATTTTACTCAATTAGAATCTTTTCCAACTGGTTGTGAAATTGCAAGCTCTACCATGTTATTAAATTACTACGGTTATAACTATACTATGGATGAAGTAACAAATAAATATTTAACTACTTCTAAAATAGAAGTAGATGATGATGGAAATATGATTGCAGATTCTCCAAATAATTCTTTTATTGGCGATCCACGTTCAAGTGAAAGTTATGGATGCTTTGCGCCTGTCATAGTGAAAACTTTAAATAAAGCAACAAATAGCGAAGAGAATGTTGTTAACATATCTGGAATGGATTTAGATAGGATATGTTACACTTTTTTAAATAACGGCATTCCTGTTTTAGTATGGGAAACTATTAGCATGGCTCCTTCTTATTTAAGCGATACGTGGCAGCTTTCAGATGGTAGCGGGGATTTTACTTGGATTGCAGAGGAACATTGTATGGTTTTAGTTGGCTATGACAAAGATTATTTTTATTTTAATGACCCTTTAAATGACAGCGGTGTTGTTAAATATGATCAAGAATTAGCTAAGGAGCGATTTGAAGAATTAAATAGACAAGCTGTTGCAATTATACCTGCAGGTTATACGTATAAAGATTAAAAAAATAGGGATTTTGTCCCTATTTTTTAATATATTTTTCAATATATGTTAATGAATAGGTTAACAAAAGATCTATTAAAATAAAAACAATATTGTATAAAATTATTGCAAATACAGGATATCTAATTTCTATTTTATTAAAAATAAATAAGTTTAAATGGTTAAATAAAAATAAAATTGATATATTAAAGTATATGAGTTTAATTAATGTTTCATCACCTAATCTAAGGGTTTTCTTCTCTAAAAAATATTTAAAAAAAGCGTAAAATCCAAATAAAAATATAAATAATAAAGTGGAGGAGTTAAATTTAAATATTAAAACTAAAAGAATTGAATTTATTAAATAAACAATTAAAGATTTTTGTACACCATTTATGCATATTTCAACCATTAAAAACAAGCAACTTAGAGTGCTAAAAACAAATCCTATTTGTGGAATTAAATTTGATAGGGTTATAAAAATTAATGGAACAAGTAAAAATATCATATACCCTCCAAATAATTACTCAAAATTGCATCTGCATCCAAGGCAGAATGTTTCCTTAATAACAGGAATAATATCGCAATTTAATTCGCTGCGCCTGTATCCATAGTAGTAAGAGTAATTTGTATTTGTCTTATTTCTAAATATACTCTTTAAAGAATTTCTATATTCATCATTAGAAGGGTCCATGGAGCAAGCTCTTGACAAATAAGTGTAAGAAGAATCATATAACCCTCTTTTAAAGTGTATGATTCCCATTAAATAATTCCACTCAGCGTTTTTTAACGTTACCCTTTGAAGAACTTCCTCAGCTTTAGAATATTCCCCTTGATGAATTAATTTTCTCACCATTTTAAAAGTTTCGCTGTATTCATCCATTGAGCTTTTATGTTCTTCTTTTCTATAATTAGACATCAATACTTTATATGCTAAATTAACTTCTCTCATCTTTTCCTCAGCAAGATCCCTTAAAGGATTATTTGCATATTTATCAGGATGATATTTTTTTACAAGCGCTCTATATGCTCGCCTAATTTCATCTTCAGTGGCATTTTGCTTTACACCTAAAATTTCATAAGGGGTTTTGCACATTTATTTCACTCCTTGAAAATAGCAGTTAATTTATTAAAAAGCCCATAGGAAAGTATATTCCATAGAATTTCTCTGTTCTTTTTTAGCGGCAAAATTAAAAGGTTATTTTTACAATCTTCTACTAAATTAAATAATGTAAATTCAATACGTTTTTTTATGTAAATTTTAAAAGTGTCATAGGGCATATTTAATTCATTAAATATTGCATTTAAAGGGTTGAATTTGCTATTTTTCATATCAATATATAAATCTTCATAGGCATCTAGAATATAAATCCATTTGCCAAGAGAAAATCCAAGGTTATATAGAGTATTCTCAAAAACATATCCTTTATAATATAAAGATGCTATATATCCAATTAATGAGGAAAATGGTTTAGAGATATCATCTAAATTTAAGACTTCTGGATTTTTTTCAAAGCTTTTTAATAAATTAAGCTCTTCATCTATATAGTTTATATCTATTTTCCAACTATTCTCTTTTATATACTTTTTAAAAATTGGCTTAAGTATTTTAGGTGCAATTTTAGATTCATCTTTTAAATCGTCCTCTATTTTAAAATAGCAAAGATAAGTATTTGAAAAAGCGCAATAATCTAATATATCGTTGTTTAGCTTTGATATTGTCCCTTTAATAGGGTGCATAATGCAATAATTTTTAATCGATGTATTTACTTCGCTGCTTAAACTATCAAGAAGTATAGCTAAAAAGGTCATATCAAAGCTTAATGCTATTCTCGGTATGTTGCCAAAGTTATACTTTATGCTCATGCATAAGCCGCAATAATATTCATTAAATAATATGTAATCCTTCATTTTTAATTCTGGAATAAATGGCTTTACTTTTCCAAACATTTTATTTTCCTTTAAATCTATCTATTAATTCATAAATGGTTTCAGAAGTTGTATCTTCCATTGTATATCCTAATTTATAAACCACTTCTTTTAATTCTTCTTCATCCTTAGATTCAATTTCAATATAAGGTTTATCAAAAAAATCCTTATCGTTTATATCTATTTCAATTAAAGAATTTTTATAACTATAACTTTCCCTATATTTTTTTATTTCACGAAAAAGCTTTAAGCCTAGGGATAAAAATATTTTTTCACCTTCTATATCATCAGCAATTTCAGTTTCGTTTTCTTCCATGATTTTAAATTTATCCTTTGATATTATTTTTTTTGTAGTCATATATGCTCTTTTTTCATTTTTTATTAAATCGTAAACTATACGGATTCTTGCATATCCTCCATTTTCTTTCATTAATTCATTGGGGAAATCATATATTTTATTGATTTGATTTTCTTTTTTACAAAGTGTGCAATTTAGCCTATTAATTTTATATAAAATATCTTCTAGGACAATTGGAATTATTTTAACTTCTATTTCATACATAATACTTACCTCTTGAAATTTATTTAATTAATAGTATATCATATTAATATAATATAAGGATTTATACTAAAGCTTATACTTTTTTAGTGAGGTGAAATATAATGGATTATTTTTATGAGCAGCTTGTTACAACCAAAAAATCCACTACATATATAATTGCTAAATACGCATCATTTGTGTTTATCATTATAGCATTTGTTTTTATAACAACTTTTAATATTACAGGTTTTATAATTGGAGGAGTGTTTGCAGGCTTAGCTGTAGCATTTTTTTTTCTAAAACAAAGGCTTTACGTGGAATATGAATATGTTATAACCAATGGATCAGTAGATATTGATAAAATTGTAGAAGCTACTAAGAGAAAAAAGGTCATAGAATTTAATGTAAAGGATGCTGAATTAATAGGCAAAGAAGATTCAGAAGAAGTAAGGATGTTTCCAAATAAACCAGAAAAAAAGCTTAATTGCGTAATTAGCGGAAATAATGCTAAAGTTTATGTTGCATTTTTAACTATGGGTGAGGAAAGGTGCACCATTAGATTTACTCCTGATGAGAAATTTTTGGATATTTGTTTTAAGTACAATCCAAGAGGCGTTAAAAGGTAAAATTAAAATTTTCGTTAAATAAATAATCATCTAAACTAAGGGGATGGTTATTTTTTCTTTAAAATAGTTTTTAAGGGGTGGAAAAGTTTGGAGTATGTTAATGAATTAAAATTAAATGAAGCTGTAATACATATACTTGATCAAAATGGCGATGACGTTGTTTATAATGAGTTTTATCTTAATTTAGAAGATGATGAGGTAAATAATTTTATCTGGAAGCATGTTACAAAGTGCTTAAAGGATGAAAGCGTAAAATATGGAAAATTTAACAATATGAGCTTTGTAAATGAATGTTGCCATAAATTTTTTAGATGCGAGGATGATCTGCTTGGAATCTCAAAGTCCCTTGCTAAAAGGTTGTACAATATAATGAAAAATAGTGGAAATATACCTTCTTGTGATTTAATGGTGGTATCTATACTATCTGATTTAGGTCCTTTAATTGGAATATTTAAAATGGATTATATTAAAAATTATGCTCATAAGGTTGATTTTATTGGCGATAAAATTGGAATTGATATTATTTCTCAAGTTTCAGGGCTTCCTGCAAGCTCCCAAAGGATACAAAAGTGTGTGTTTGTAAAGCCATATGATGAAAATGATAAAGTTAATGCTTATGTAATTGATAAAAGGCTTGCTAAGAAAAATGACGATTACGATGAGGAGTTTTTTATAAAGGATTTTTTAAATTGCAATTTAGGGAGAAATCAAAGAGATAACACTAAGGACCTTTTAAATACATCTGAAAAATGGATTAGAGAAAATTATACAGGCGATGCAGAAAAATCTTATGATATTAGAGAAGGCATTAAAACAAAGCTTGAAAAAGAAAATAAATTTAATTTAGATGAGCTTGCAAGTGAAGTAATAAAAGATGAAGATTTAAGGGATTCATTTAAAGAAAAAATAGAATCCTCTGGCGTTTCTAAAGAAGTTGAGGTAGATAAGGCATTTATAAATAGCAAATTTAAAAGAAGAAGGATTAGAGTTGATAATAGCATAGACATTTATATCGATGAGAACAATTATAAAGATAGCGATAAATTTGAAATACAAAGAATTGGCGATGGAAGAATAAATATATTAATAAAGAATGTAGAAAACTTTATAGAAAAATAAAAAAATATATTGGGTCCATATCTCATATAGCTATAAGCGCATTTTTTAGAGAGGAGATATTAAAATTAGTAAATTAACCATAGGTCAAATGGCTCAATTAAATAAAGTTTCAAAACAAACTTTAAGGCTTTACGATAAGCTTGGGCTTTTAATTCCTATTTTTACAGATGAAACTAATGGTTACAGATACTACGATGTAAAACAAAGCGCAAAGCTTGACATGATACAACATATGAAATCCATGGGAATGAGCCTTAAGGATATAAAAATTCAGCTTAGTGAAAATAGGCTACCTTTTATCAAGGATATTTTGGAAAAAAAGAAAGAGAGCATAGATTATGAGATTAAAGATCTAATTTATAAAAAGCGAGCTATAGAACGCACCATTGAAAGCTTTGAGTATTATGAAAATTCCCCTCCCGATGGCACTATTCTACTTGAATTCATTGAAAGACGGGCAATTTATGTGGTTGATTCAAAGATAAATTTCTACGATTATGAAATTGAGGTTTATGAAAAAATTCTCAGAGAATTAAAGGAAAGTTTAACAATTAACAATCTTCCTAGTATATACTTTTTTAATGCAGGAAGCATTTTAAGAAAGGAAAATTTGCTAGAAAAAAGATTTATTTCAACTGAAGTTTTTGTTTTTGTTGATGAGGAGTATGTCAATAAGGATTTAATAACCATAATCCCAAGAAATCCATATCTTTGTATTTATTGTGATAGATTTGAAAAGGAAAAAGAATATGCAAATAGGCTTTTAGATGAGATAAACAAAAGAGGATATACTATAAATGGCCATTATATCTGTGAAGTATTAGCTGAAATGCCTATTTTTTCAGATAATAGCCGAAGTATGTTCTTAAGGCTTCAAATACCAATTAAATTTAGATAAATTTTTCACAAACTCTATTGACATTATACATGGAATAACCTTTATATTTAAGATATCTTAAACAGGAGGTTAAAAATTATGAATAAAGAAAAAATTCGTGTTGTTCAATATGGTTGCGGAAAGATGGCAAAGACTATTTTAAGATATCTTTATGAAAAGGGCGCAGAAATAGTAGGCGCTATCGATGTTAACCCAGATGTAGTGGGCATGGATGTTGGAGAATTTGCAGGGCTTCCGTCTAAAATTGGAGTTACTATAAAAAGCGATGCAGATAGCGTACTTGATGAATGCGATGCAAATATTGCAGTTATAACTTTATTCAGCTTTATGGAAGATGTTTATCCTCATTTTGAAAAATGCGCAAGAAGAGGCATTAGTATTGTTTCAACTTGTGAAGAAGCTATTTACCCATGGACCACTTCGTCAGAACTTACAAATAAACTAGATAAACTTGCAAAGGATACAGGGTGTACTATTGTTGGAGCAGGCATGCAGGATATATTTTGGGTTAATATGGTTGGATGCGTTGCAGGTGGCGTTCACAATATACACAAAATTGAAGGCGCTTGTAGTTACAATGTTGAAGATTATGGGCTTGCCCTTGCAGAAGCTCATGGGGCAGGATTTACCCCTTCTGAATTTGAAGAAAAAATTGCTCACCCTGAAAAGCTTGAACCAAGCTATGTGTGGAACTCTAATGAAGTTTTAGCATCTAAAATGGGCTGGACAATAAAATCTCAAACTCAAAAATGCGTACCTTATTTTTATGATGAAGATCTATATTCAAAAACTCTTGGAAAAGTTATTAAAAAAGGCAATTGCATTGGAATGAGCGCTGTTGTAACTACAGAAACCTTCCAAGGGCCTATAATTGAAACTTCCTGTATTGGAAAAGTATACGGCCCAAATGATGGGGATATGTGCGATTGGAAAATCATAGGAGAACCTAATGTTTCATTTTATGTTGAAAAACCTGCTACAGTTGAATTAACATGTGCAACTATAGTAAACCGCATACCTACTGTATTAAATGCGCCTTATGGATTTATTACTGTTGAAAAGCTTGACCCTGTTGAGTATATGACTTATCCAATGCATCTTTATCTTAAATAAAATATTTTAACTTGGCTCTTAATGTTTTTTAAGAGCCAATAACTTTAACTGTTTAATAATTAAAATATTCCATCTGAAACGCCACACCTTCTTGGATCTGCTATGGTGCATAATTCACCAGTTTTATCATCTTTATAGCAAACTTGAAATGACCCCATATGGCAATCCCATGGGCTTGAAACCTTCATTCTTATTCCCATAGATAAAAGCTTTCTTTGCACATCTTCAGTTATCCTATCTTCAACAATAATAGTTCCACCTTCTTCTACAGGGAGCATCCTTGGCTCACATATGGCTTTATAAGGTTCCATTCCAAAGAATAAAATATTGCATAAAACTTGAGGTATGGTGCAGTATACATTTCCTGGAGAGCCAAGCTGCAATACAGGCTTTCCGTCCTTAAGTATCATAGTGTTTCCAATAAAACTTCTCATTCTTGCACCTTTTATTTGATAATAAGTCATTGAACCTGCTTGAATATTAGGAAGTGCATGGCTTCCTACCATTGGTACGCCGCATACGACCTGACCTGGTATACCACCGCTTTGTAGCGTATTCATCATTTGAACCCAGTTTCCATCTTTATCTACTATGCTGATTTCACAACTTCCAGAGGGCTGAGCTTGATGGCTATTTTTATGTAAAGTGGGTATTTTACCGACTCCTCCAGAATAAGGGTCCATTCCTATTGTGCAAGCAGAGCTTGTGGTCATGTTCATATGATGTGTTAAATCTACTTTAGGTGTAATGCCTTTTATAAGACCTGCAAGATATTTATGAAAATCCTTATTAAGAAACATATTTGTATCAAATGATAAAACATTTGGATCATTAAAGTATCCACACATATTTAAAGCAAGCTTTAAAGAATTTCCCATGTAAAATATATGTTCTGCTGAATATGGTGTAACAGATTCAATTTTAAGATGTTCAAGCATTCCAAGCACAAGGGCTATAAATATACCCTGCTGCTGAGGTGGCGCTAAGGATAATATTTCATGTCCTTTAAAATCATACCTTAAAGGCTCAATCCACCTTGGCAAATTTTCAATCATATGATCTTTTCTTATCATCCATCCCATGCTATTTGCTTTTTCAATAAATTTATCTGCCCATTCACCAGTGATCATGTGGTCAGGACCTTCTGTTGCAACTTTTTTTAAAGTTTTGGCTAATTCTTTAGAATAAAATCTTTCACCTACAAAAGGGAATCTTGATTTTGGCATGTAAAATTCACGCCCTTCAGGGAAAAAGGTAATAAAATCATTTGTAGTAGAATTAAATTCAAACTCAAAATTAGATACATGATGTCCATTTTCTGCCCACCAAATGGCATCCTCGCACAATCTGCTCCATGGCTTTGTAGCAAACTTATGATAAATTTCTTTTAAGCCTGGCATAAATCCTGGAATAACTGAACTTGGTGGTATCATAGCGTAAGGCCCCATTCCTTGAGGCACAGGTTTGTGAGCAGGTAAATCATGAGGAAATATGCCAGTGGAATCTAATTGATAATATTTATTTTCTTTTGCATTATAAAATAAAAATGTTACAGTACCTGTGTAATTAGTCATAAACGGTTCTATTGCAGCCTGCACCATACAACCTGCAATAGCGCCGTCTACTGCATTTCCACCTTCTTCTAATATTTTTAATATGGTGTAGGTTACTACTGCATTATCTGTGCTTGCAGCTGCTTTTACACCCTTTACTACTTTCTTTTCACCAGGAGCCCATTTAAGATCAGATAAATTAATATCCTTTGGATTTAACATAAAATCATCCTCCACTATATAATTAATTTCCTTTGCTTATATAATAACTTATAAAATGCTAAATGGATCTAAAAAAGTATATAAAAGACTTAACTCTACTTTATTAGGTATTTTTGTGTTATCATAAACACAAAATTTAAATTAGGATTTTTAAAGGAGTGATTGTAGTGATTACTGATGTAACTGTATTTTTAAAGGGAGCTTATATTACAAGAAATGAAAGCTTTAATTTGGAAAAAGGGATTAATAAGCTTTATTTTAATGATTTTCCTATTTCTTTAAATCCTGAAACTTTAAGCGTATCATCAAGTGAAGGATCATCAATTGTATCTTTAGATTATAGCTTAAGTAAAATAAATAAATTTGATGATGGCACTAGGATATCTAATTTAAAATTAAAGATAGAATCAATTAAGGATGAAATTGATTTTCAAAAGGGAATGCTATTAGTTTGCAGCGAACAAGAAGAGGTTTTAAAACATAATAGAAGGATAACAGGAGATAATTTTCCCTTTGATGTAAAGAATTTAGAAGCTGCCATGGAGTTTTTTAGAGAAACCATGACAAAGTTATGCATTGAAAAGATTAAAATAAACAATAAAATAAATAAGCTTAATGAAGAATTGGAACAATTAAAAATAGAAATTGGAAGTTTAGAATCTTCAAAGGATCAGCATGGAATTGAAGTTTTAGTTTTATGCGAAGAGGAAGGAAATTTTAATTTAACTTTAAGCTATTATATTTATGATGCAGGTTTTACTCATCTTTACGATATTAAGGTAGCTGATATAGATGAGAATGTAGAATTTATTTTAAAAGCCTCTATTTATCAGCATTCTGGAGAAGATTGGGATGATGTTAATTTAACCATTTCAAGTTTAAAGCCAAGTTTTAATACAAATTTACCAAATATATCTCCATGGTATTTAGATTTTCCAGAAGAAAGGGTTGCAGTGCTTGAGGAATCAGTTTCTTTAAGAAAAATGAGCTATGGCGCTAATTTTAGTAAACAAGAAAACATCATTGGATATGAATATAAATTAGATGAAAAGATTTCTATTAAAACATCTATGTCAAATAAAATTGTTGCAATTGAAAGCCATAGTTTAGAAGCTGAATTTATGTATTACTGTGTTAGAAAATTAGATAAAAATGTATTTTTAACAGCTACGTTTAAGAATTTAACTGATTTAAATTTATTGGAAGGCAAAGCTAATATATTTTTTAAAGATAAGTATGTTGGAAAGACCTTTATTAATTTGCAGAATATAGATGAGACTTTTAAAATTTCTTTAGGCTGTGATAGTGATATAGTTGTAACTAGAACTATTGGAAATAAGTTTAGAAGTAAGGTTTTAATAAAAAATAACATAAAAAATACGAGAAGCTTTACCATTAAAGTTATGAATTTAAAAGATAAAAGCATAAATTTATTGCTTATAGATCAAATTCCTGTTTCTGCAAATAAAGCTATTGCAGTGGAAGTTTTAAATATATCTAATGGAGTTTTAAATAAAGAAAGCGGTATTTTAAATTGGAATTTTAAATTGGAAAAAGGATCTTCTAGGGAATTTGAAGTTAAATATCAAGTCACTTATCCAGAAAACAAAACAGTAAAATTAGAATAATTTTTGGGGGTTTTGTGGTTTTTATGAAGGATAAAGAGTTTATTTTGTTTGATTTAGATGGCACCATTATTGAACCTAAAGAAGGAATTACTAAATCTATAGCTTATGCTTTAGATAGTTTTAATATTCATATTGATGATTTAAATAGCCTTTGTAAATATATCGGTCCGCCATTTAGAGAGATTTTTATGCAAGATTATTGCTTTAGTGAGGAAGAGGTGGAAGTGTTTTTAAACAAATATAGGGAAAGATTTTCAAGGCTTGGAGTTTATGAGAATACGTTATATCCTGGCATAGAGGATTTATTAAAAAGTTTAAAAGATAAAAAGATGATGATTGCAACATCAAAACCTACCGTCTTTGCCAAAACTATTTTAGAATATCACAATATAGGTAAATATTTTAGTTTTGTAGGTGGATGTGAATTAGATGGTATTAGATCTAATAAAGAAGAAGTTATACAATATGTTTTAGAGGTTAATAATATTTCTCCTAATAAAGCTGTAATGATTGGGGATAGAAAATACGATATTTTTGGTGCAAGGCAAAATCAAATAGATAGCATTGGAGTTTTATATGGATATGGAGATTTTGATGAATTAAAAAATGCAGGGGCTAATCTTTTAGCTAAAACTGTTGAGGAGCTTTTTAAAATTTTAATTTAGGGATAATTTAAAATTATCCCTATTTTTACCATTTGTGTATAACGCTAGGATTTAAAAATATTTCATTTAATCTATTTATAAATCTCATTATAATATGGTGTTCATAGATTCTAGAATCAACTACTAAGCACATAGAAAGCATTTTTCTTATGCCGATTTCTTGCGCTTTATTTTCATTTGTAAAAATGGCAGCTTTTTCTTGAATAGAGCTTATACCTATTACAAATGTTTGAGGAGGCATAATATTTATAGCGCTATAATATCCATTTACACCTTTTAATTCATCTTCATATAGAGCTCCATAATTTGTAATGGTAACAGTTCCACAAGTTAAATCCTTGGCTGTTAATTTTTCATGAAGAGGTATTTTATAATATTCTTTTCGAATGAGTCTGCATGGCCTTTTAGCTTTATGCTTAGTAAGTTCAGAAGGAAATGCTCTAAATATTTTTAAAAATTTTAATTTTTTTAATCCATTGATGTTGTCAATAAAAGCTGTTCTATATAGCAATTCATCTATATCTGTTTTCTCAAGCCTTTTGTGGACAACATTTATGGCGTTTTGCATTTCTTCTAAGGTTTTACTTTCTGCATAAAACATATTTGGATTTATAACTCTCCCCTCAGAGACTGTCCATGGCATTGCAACATGTATTTCATCAAGAATGTGGAGAGTACCTCTTTTTTTATTTTTTTTATACTCAATATGAGAATTTAACTCAGGAGCCTTTAATAAGCCCTCAACTATTACTTTAATCATTAAAGCTTTAAATGAAATTTCAAGTTTTCCATCATCTTTTCTTTTCTCATTAAGCTTTATAAACTCATTATAAAAATCTGTTATATCTGGTTTGTAAATATTTGAAACATGAGGAGCTTCTCTCCAAGAAGAAGCAGCTAAATGGGCAACAGCTCTCCTTTGAGTGTTAAAAATCATGGTATTTGAAACTTCAATATTTCTAAATTTCATATAAAAATAACTCCTTAAAGATTTTTACCAATTATGAATAACTTTAGGGTTTAAAAATATTTCATCAAGCCTTTTTACAAATGGAATTATAGCATCAAGATCAAATGCTCTGTGATCAAATACTAAACATAGGGGAAGTATTTTCCTTATTCCTATTTTTTTATCTTTATTTTCATCTATAAAAACACTAGGCTTATCCATAATAGAGCTAACTCCAACGATAAAACTTTGAGGAGCTATAATGTCAAGAAGGCCAAAGTACCCTGATTGATCTTTAGCAAGAGTTCCAATATTTGAAACGGTAACTGTGCCAGAAGTTATATCTTTTGCAACTAATTTTTCGCTAGTTGGTATATTGTAATAATCTCTTCTCTCTTTTCCCTTAAGCCTTTTAGATTTATATTTTGTAAATTCAGAAGGGAAAACCCTCCAAAGAGCATTTAAATTAAAGTTTTTTAATTCATAAATAGTATCTTGAGCTGCTGCCATGTAGAGCAGTTCATCAATGTTGGTCTTTTCAAGCTTTTTATATATTTCAGCAATTCTATCTGCTATTTCGTTTAAAGACTTTTTCCCAGCATCTAAAACATTTGGATTTATAAGCCTTCCATCAGGGCCAATCCACGGCATTGCAACATTTATTTCATCAAATATTTGAAGTATTCCATTTGAACTTATGTGGTTGTATTTTACATGAGAGTTTAACTTTGGAGCTTTTAAAAGCCCTTCTACAACTAGCTTAATCATTAAGGTATTAAATGTAATTTTATAACCTAGATTAAGCCTTTCCTTTGATAAAGATATATATTCATTATAAAAATTTGTTATATCTGGTTCATAAATATAGGAGACATGTGGCACATTTCTCCAAGAAGATGCCGTCAAATGTGCCACACCTTTTCTTTGTGTATCAAAAATAACAGATTCTCTAATTTTGATATTTTCCATAACTACAAAAACTCCTTTTATATAGGTAAACTTCTTACTGTTCTTGCTATATTTGTATATAATTCCTCGATTGGATCAAAATCATTTACATGAGTTATGCCAAGAAAATCAAAATGGTCCCAACCCTTAAGCGTTGGATAAACATTCCACATGCCTTCTTGTATTGTTCCATCATAATACCTGTAGGGTTGATTAAATGGGTGCTGAGCTGAAATAACGTTAGCAGCTCCATCGCTAGCCTTCCAATTTTCATAACCAAAGGGAAGAGTTTTGTCATTATTTGATCCAATTGCATAAGCTCCATATACATATAAGATATTTGTAGAAGCTATAGGGTAGTAATTTCCATTTTTACCCCTATAAGTGCTATCTCCATGATAGCTAAAATAATACATATCATCATGGATTGATGTTTTTTGGTCTAAATATTCAGCACCTTTTCTTGTTAATGTATAAAAACAAGTATCCTCTGATTTCCAAACGTTACTTGCAAAAATTCTATTTACAAATGAATTTATAGTTTCACCCGGATTTCTTCTTAAGCCCCAATGCTGCATTCCAAAATCATAAATAGCTGGGGAGGCATAGACAGATTCTGACATTGAAGCCATGTTTAATATGAATTCTTTTAAAGTAATAGGGTTTCTTTGATAAATTTCAAATGCAGTAGAACCACCATGAGCTGTTGCAAGGCTGGTTATGCTCTTTACCCATACTCTATTGCTTTCTTCGAATAAAGGAGAAATGCCTTCTTCAGGATGATCAGCATAATAAGCCTTTTCGTAAGAGTCTCCATTTCTTAAAAATTCATCAAGAAGCCTTGTAGAAGTTCCTCCTGTGCTAAATCCTACAAAATGAACTTTATTTGTCTCATTCCACTCTGGGTAAATACCTTTAAAAGTTTTTCCAAATCTAGCATGTCCATATTTTTTAGAGTGATAAGCTCCATAGTCAACTGTTCCGCCTTTTATATAATAATATATCTCACAAGCCTGATCCCAATCGCTATCAAATGGCCCAGCAAATGCAGACAGGGTTTTATAGCCTTTTTTTGTTAAAATATCTTGAATGTCGTGTAAGCCACCATAATATTTTAAACCAAACATCTTATCCCTTTCCATGCCAGCCATACCGTTTACTAGGATAATTGGGTAATTATTGCCTGTGGTTTCAGCTTTTACGCTTACACAATAATAAAATGTAAATATAAAAAACATAAATACACATATTATTTTGTTTAATCCTTTGTTCATAGTATGCTCCTTTGTAAAATATTAAATAGTTAAATAAAAACTTTATTAATATATAACATATATGGAATATTTTTTCAAATAAAACTTCCTGATATGGCGTTTATAGCTATTATGAGAATGAAATTACAATAATTTAGTATTTTTTCATTATAAAAATATATTAACATATATTTTTAAAAAAATGTTCATATTTACAGTATTTTAATTAATTATTTAAAATAAATTAAAATTTATAAAAAATATTATTTTGATGTATATTATGACTTAAGATGAAAAAGATACTATTAAAAAAGTAAGAAAAATCGGTGGTGTTGCTTATAGAAAATAACAAGGATTTAAGAAAAAGTGCAAGAGAAGTTTTAAAATCAAAATGGATACCTGCCATTTATGTCAGCATAATTTCATTTATTTTTTTAAATTTATTAAGTGAGATAAATTTAATGATTCCAACATCATCTATTTTAAATACTTACGATACAAAATTTTTAATAAAAATAAATTTATCTATATTAAGTGTAATATCTTTATTTGTTAATATTTTTTTTGAATATCCTGTGCTTTATGGAGTGGTAGAATTTTTTTTAAATATAGTAAGAAAAGATTTGTTCTCATATTTTGATATTTTTAAAGGGTTTAAGCATTATAAGAAATGTTTTTTATTTGGCATATTTATTAAGATTATAGGATTGTTTTGGAGTGCAATAGTTTATTTTCCTATGATTTTATTAAACTATTTAGGATTTAGTTCAGCGGTTATTTTTGATCCTGGGTCGTTTTCATTTAATGCAAATATAGGTGCGTCAAATGTAGTTAACATGGTTATATCAATGATTTTAACCATAGCATTAAATTTTTTACTTATTATAATTTTATCTAGATATATGTTTGCAATTTATATATTAAGAGATAACATAAACTCCAATATGACCATATTTGAATGCATTAAAATTAGCAAAAGACTGATGAGAGGCAAATATTTAAAATACATAAGGCTTCAAATAAGTTTTTTAATTAGAACGGGAATTTTAATTTACATTATTAGTGCAATTATAACCATTATAACGCATAGATTGCAAATATCAGTTGGAACTATAGCAGCAGCTATAATTATAATGCCTTATTTTCGTGCAAGCTTTTCAATTTTTTATGATGAATCTTTAAAAGAATATTTTTTAAATGAAAAATAGATTAAGGCTAAGATAATTCTTTTCCTTAATCTATTTGCATTAATAGCGATTTTATGATTTATTTATAAAATAATAAATTTTTATATGAATTATTATTTATTTAAGAAAAAAATCTCCTAAGTTAATACAAATATATACAAATATCACGCATTATCTGCTAAAATCTTATTATGTATTTTTATTTTATTTTTAAAGGGGGCTATAATCATGGAAAAGCTTATTATCAATGATTTTTGCTGTCTTAGATATGAAATTGGTGAAAGCATAATTTATTCTACACCAAAAAAAGAAACTTATTTATTAGATGGTAAATGTTCCATGCCTTATTTAAGTCCTTATAAAGACAGGCTGTTTTATTTCTACCCTTATGGTGAAAATGAAAAGTTTACAAGCCTTTTTTATTTTGACTTAGAAAACAAAGAAAAAAAAGAAATTGCTAATTCTGAAAGGTACAATTCAAGTCCTAAAAAAGCTTTTTGGTTAAGTAATGATGAAATATTAGTTATAATTGGTTTAAACAGCGAAAGCGTTAAAACTGGTGGTGATGTATACAAGTATAATATTAATGAATGCAGTTTAACTCCATACTATATTTGCGAAAAAATGCAAATTATTCAAGATATAATTATAGAAGATGGGAATGTATATTTAAAAGGCGTTACATTTAATAAGGATTTTGAAATAACTAATTCTCATTCATTTACATATTTAATGCAAAAGACCTCTTAATTGCTCTCCTCTACAATGAACTTTTTTGTTATAATATATATTATAATATTTTGGAGGAAATTATGAAAATAATAGATTGGCACTGTGACACTATATTGGAAATGTACGATAAAAAAGAAAATTTGTTTAAAAATTCCTTAAGCATAGATTTAAACAAATTAAGAGAAGGAAATGTTTTTGGTCAGTTTTTTGCTCTATATATTGATTTGAAAAAGCACGATAAACCATTTGATTTTTGTAATGAGCTTTTAAATTTATATGAAAATGAATTAAGGGAAAATTCAAAATATATTGAACATGTTACAAATTTTGATGCTATGTTAAAAGTTAATAATGAAGGGAAAATTGCTGCATTTCTCACCATAGAAGAAGGTGGGGCGCTTAATGGCAAGATGGAAAATCTTTACCATTTTTACGATAGAGGTGTAAGGCTTATAACACTTACTTGGAATTATGAAAATGAAGTAGGATATCCTAATTTATTTACGAGAGATGGAATTGAAAATGATGGCCTTAAGCCATTTGGTGAAGAAGTAGTATTAGAAATGAATAGATTAGGGATGGTTATTGATGTTTCACACCTATCAGATGAAGGATTCTATAAAGTAGCAAATTTAAGCAAATTTCCATTTGTAGCATCTCATTCAAATGCAAGATATGTTACAGGTCATTCTAGAAATTTAACAGATGATATGATTAAACTTCTTGGTGAAAAAGGAGGAATTACGGGGTTAAATTTTGCTCCATATTTTTTAGGACAAGATGCAAAAAGCAAAGTTTCAAATATGATTAAGCATTTAAAGCATATTTATAATGTTGGTGGAATAGATGTAATGGCATTAGGAAGCGATTTCGATGGCATTACTCGCAATCTTGAAATTGACACTGCCGCACAGTGGTATATGCTTTTAGATGAGCTTAAGAAATCTGGATTTAAAGAGAGCGAAATTGACAAAATAACATATGAAAATTCAGTTCGCGTTATTAAGGATACTATGAAATAATTTTTTAATTAAGCGTGTGCATATTTAGAAGATGCATACGCTTATTTTATAACCATATTATTATAATATTTTTAAAGTTATAGTAAAAATAATTAAAATTTGATATAATTACTGTAAAATTATACAAAGAACATTATTTTAAGGAGGGATAACCGTGAATGATGTTATTTTAGAAAAGTTAAATAATATAGAAAATGAACATAAGATTAAAATTATATACTCAATAGAATCTGGAAGCCGTGGATGGGGATTTCCATCTATGGATAGCGATTATGATGTTAGATTTGTTTACGTAAAATCTAAATATTACTATTTATCAATTGATGAAAAACCTGATTTTATAGAGTACCCAATTGATCATGTTTTAGATATAAATGGTTGGGATATTAAAAAAATCTTATTGCACATAAAAAAATCAAACCCATCTATTTTAGAATGGTTCTCTTCTCCAATTGTATATTTGGACAAGTATAATTTTAAAAATAGTATAAATGATGTAATTTGTGAATATTTTTTAAAGACAAATGCTATGTATCATTATTTTCACTTATCTTTTAAAAAATTTCAAGATAACTTAAGAAGTGATGAAATTAAAATAAAGACTATTTTCTATATATTAAGACCTATTTTTTGTCTTATGTGTATAGAAAAAAATAATTCAATGCCTCCTATGGAATTTAAAAAGCTAGTTGATACTTCTGATGTTTCAGACGATATTAAAGATGATATATATTACCTTCTTACAGTAAAATCAAAATCAAATGAAGGATTTTTCGTTAATAAAAGTCCAGTTTTGTGGAAATTTATAAAAGAAAAAATAAATTATTATGAAAATTATTTAAAAAATATGGAAAAAGATACAATAACAAGTTATGATAAATTAAATGAGATATTTATTAGGATTTTAGAAGAGGAATATAATGGGATTTGAAGATATATTAAATGCTAATAATTATAAATTTTTAAGGGAAAACCCTAAGCTAAATAATATCTTATTTTTAACTTTATCAGGTTCAATTTCTTATGGCACTAATATTTCTGACAGCGATATAGATTTAAGGGGAGTATTAATTGAATCAAAAGAAGATATATTAGGCTTTGGAAATTTTGAACAATATGAGGATAAAAATACTGATACAGTAATTTATGGACTAAAGAAATTTATTAAGCTTTGTCTAAATTGCAATCCAAATGTTATTGAACTTTTGGGTACAAAGGATGAGCATGTTGTTTATATGAATCAATTAGGTAAAAAGATTCGAGATAATTATGAAATTTTTTTATCTAAAAAGGCATTTGATAGTTTTGGAAATTATGCACTATCTCAGCTTAGAAGGCTTGAAAATGCAATTGCAAGAGATAGAGTGCCTCAAGAAAAAAATGAAGAGCATATTTTAAATAGCATAAAATCGCAAATGACTAAAATAAAGGATAGATTTTATGAATTAAATGAGGGTGAAATTAACCTATACATTGATAAATCTACTAAAGATGGATTAAATAGTGAAATATTTATGGATTTAAATTTAAAATCCTACCCTTTAAGGGATTTTGCATGTATTTATTCTTCAATGGACAATGTGTTAAAAAGTTATTCTAAACTTACTCATAGAAACAACAAAAAAGATGACCTTCATTTAAATAAACATGCTATGCATTTAATAAGGCTTTTAATTATGGGAAAAGAGATTTTAATGGGATTAGGAATAAACACTTACAGAGAAAAAGATAAGGATTTTTTACTTGATATTCGCAATGGTAAATATTCTTATGATGAGATTTTTAAACTCGTAGACAAATATGAAAGAGAATTTAAAAAGGCTTATAACAACACAAAATTGCCAGATGAACCATATTATAAAATGGCCGAAGATCTTTTGATAAAGATGTATGAAAGGCTATTTTAAAAAGTAATACTAGTTTATGGAGTGAGATATATGAAAGAAAAGTATTATTCTGTAAATAGGGCAGTATTACAAACAAAAGATAAGATAATACTGTTTTCCATTTTTGTTATTTCAATTTTTTCAGTATTTGCAGGTTATTATGCATATACAAGAATAATTTATAAACAAGAAGTGGATTTATTTAAATACGTAGATGTAGAAATAAATGGTATTTCAGATGAAGCTTCAGCCAATGTAAAAATACTCGATGAAAATGATGAACTTACAAGAAGTATAAATTATTCATTGAGCAAACAAAGCAATATAGCTAATGGTGATGTTATTATTTTAACAGCTACACCAGATGAAAAGTATATGGAATCTAAAAGACTTTTAGCTAAAATATTCACAAAACAATATGCTGTAAGCGGTTTAAGCTATTTTGCTAATAATAAAAATGATATTGGAAATAATGTTCTGGAAACTATAGCAAATGAAAGCAATGAAAATGTAAAAAATGCTTTTTTAAGTACATATGATAATGCTAGCGACATTCAAATTAAAAACATATCTTATTATTATAGAAATTCAGATGAAGCAAAATCACGCCTTTCAATTTGCACTGTAACAGAAGTTGATTTTAACGTTAAGTATTTATTTAATACAATTACAGTGCCAAATACAGTGTACTATTTATCGCTTTATAGCGACTTTTTAATAAAGAGCGATAAAACTATAGATAAATACAATGCTGTTAAAGAGTACCAAAATCAATTGTTTTATTTACCGCTTATGTTTAAGCAAGAGCTTAATAGCAATGGATTTGTTGAATTAAAAACTTAGAGGCCTATATGGCCTCTTTATTTTGGTCTTTCAATTAAGTATATAAAATATAAGTTTAGTAAAAGTTCACCTATCATTTGGTACATGAAAAATTGGCCATTAAAGATGAAAAGAGCGCTTTCAATAATGCAGGCAAATGCTATTATTAATTCTATTACCATGTATTTAATAGGAATTGCAATATTAAAATTTATAAGGCAAATCATGCAAATTATTAAAATCATTAAGACAATATAAACCTCGTAAAAATATGGAACTCCTACCATGGAAATTATATATCCAATGCCTCTTAATTTTACAACTCTAACGGTGCACGCATTCATAACTAAAAAATAAACAACTGTCAATAAGATACAAAAGCCATATAGAAATTTTTTCTTATGCTTTTTTAAATTTAAAATATTGCTAAAGATAAATAAATATGGAACAGTTAAAAGTTCAATAAAGACAATCCATTTATAAAAATAAGGAGTTAATATGTAATCTGAATAAAATAAGAAAAATAAAAAGCCAAATTTTAATACTTCTAAAGCTTCAATAAAAATAAAAATAAATTTTGCAGTATTTTTTTTAGTTACTATTGTATTAATTAAATTTACACTGGTGACTAAGTTTAAAAAAATGAAAAAAATATAAGTATACCTCATATAACACCACCAAAACTTTATGCTATATAAAAATATACTTTTATTTATGTTTAAATATTCTTATTTTGATTTCTTTCCTGTAATATGATGGAGTTTAATTTTAATGCATTTGTAGTGAGGCATAGCATTTATTGCATATTTCTTTCCTTCATCTAAAAAGTCTATTGAATACTTTTCACATAAAATATTCATATACTTTTTAATTTCTTCCACATCTTCAATAATTGAAGCTTCTCCAAAGCAAATAGCGCTTTCATATTTAGTTGAAAATTTTTCTGGAATAACTTCTGTATGGCCAACTACACAAAAGCAAACTTTTGGGTTATTGATCATGCATTCAAGCTTATATCCTTCAATGGCGCAATGTAGATATATAGAGTCTTCATATAAAACATAAGAAATAGGAACAGCATAAGGATTTGATTCGCTGTCTACCATTGATAAAAATCCATATTCTCCCTTTTTAACGATTTCAAGGGCTTCTTCTTTTGATATTTGTCTATCTTTTTTACGCATTTCTCTGTACAAAAACATCAACTCCTAAATAAAATATATTAAAATTTTATCATATATAAATAAGTTTAGCACTGATTTTAATGCGATAATTATGATATACTAGATTATTATGAAATTAAGATGAGAAGGTGGAAAATAGTGGAGGATAGAGATAATAATATATTAAAAATAGAAAACACAAAGAATATTAGACTTTTCAACACATTAACAAGAAATGTAGAAAAGTTTGAACCAATAGATGAAGAGAATGTAAAAATGTATACTTGTGGTCCTACAGTTTATAATTTTGCACATATTGGAAATTTAAGGACTTATATTTTTGAAGATATTTTAAAGAGAGCTTTAAAAGCATCTGGTTTTAAAGTTTTTCATGTTATGAATGTAACAGATGTTGGACATTTAACTTCAGATGAGGATTCTGGAGATGACAAAATGGAGCTTGGAGCTAAAAGAGAAAATAAAACTGCATTTGAAATTGCAGAATTTTATTTTAATGCATTTTTAAAGGATTTAAAGCGTTTAAATATTTATGAGCCCGATATTTGGTGCAGAGCTTCTGATAATATAAAAGAACAAATTGATTTTATAAAAGCTTTAGAGGATAAGGGATATACTTATATTATTTCTGATGGTGTGTATTTTGACACTTCAAAGGTTTCTGATTATGGAAAATTATCCAAATTAGATATAAAAGGTTTAAGGGCTGGAGCAAGAATAGACGTTACTGATGGCAAGAAGAATATTACAGATTTTGCTCTTTGGAAATTTTCACCAAAGGATAAGAAAAGGCAGATGGAATGGGATAGCCCTTGGGGAACTGGCTTTCCTGGCTGGCACATTGAATGCTCAGCTATGGCCACTAAATATTTAGGAGATCATTTTGACATTCACTGTGGAGGTATTGACCACATTCCAGTGCATCACAACAATGAAATTGCTCAATCAGAAATTGCTTTAGGACATAAATGGGTAAACTACTGGCTTCATGGTGAGTTTTTAGTTCTTGAAAAAGATGAGAAAATGTCTAAATCTTCTGAAAATTTTATGACAGTAGATAAATTAATAGAAAAAGGATATGATCCTTTGGTTTACAGGTATTACTGCTTAAATACTAATTATGGAAAAGCTTTGGCATTTTCATGGAAAGCCTTAGATTCTGCAAGCATTGCTTTTAACAAACTTAAGGCAAAGGTTATTGAATATAAAAGAGCAAAATTAGATGATAATGAAGCTTTAAATTTAAAACCCTTAGAGGATTTTTATAATGCATGCCAAAATGATTTAAACATTCCTCTTGGCGTTGGAATCATGTGGGATATGATAAATGACAATGCTATTTCAAATGGAAATAAGTATTTGATTTTAAAAGAAATGGATAAAATACTAGGTCTTAAATTTGAAGAGATGAAAGAAGAAGAGCTCACTTTTGATGATGAAATAATAAAACTTGTAGAGAAAAGGCAAGAAGCAAGGAAAAATAAGGATTTTAAAACTTCCGATAAAATTCGAGATGAGCTTTTGAAAATGGGCATAGCTCTTGAGGATAAACCTGACGGAGTTAGGATTAAAAGGGTGTAAAATTAAAGGCTAATCAATTAATGGTTAGCCTTTTTCATTTAATATTTTTTAATAAATATCCTAAATAAAATAAATATCCAAACCAAACAAATTATTAATCCAATTCCAAATACAATAATTCCTGCTCCATCTACCATTATTTTTCCCGCCCAAAAGCTTGGCAAAAATGCAAAGAGATATTGATATGGCTCCTTTATAAACCAAGGTATAAATATTGCAAACAATGTTAAAGAAACTATTTTTGAAATAGCGAGCCCCTCTAGCTTATTACTTGCTAAAGAAACCATTAACATAGTTAATGATGTAGCCATTAGAATATTTATTATAGAACTCTCAATTATTTGCACCATGGAGATATTTGATATTTTAAAAATTAAACATATTAAAAAGGAATATATAAAAGAAAACCCCATAGGCATCCCTATTCGTGAAAGAAGGTATGAATATCCTTCAATAGGTGTTATTTCATAGTACAATCCAATCCCTTCATCTCTTTCATCAAGCAATAAAAATGCAGATATAAGGCATATAAACATGGGAGTAAGGGTAATTAATGCGCAATCAATTAAATTATACCAAGGCATTAATGAAAATGAAAAATGTTCAATTAATATATTGTTTAATATAGGAATTCCTAATTTAGACAAAAATCCAATTAAAATTGGAGCCGGTAAAATTAATACTAGTATTCCATCTCTAACTATTTGCCTTAAACCTATTTTAAAAACCTTAAAAGTCATAA
This sequence comes from Clostridiaceae bacterium, assembly GCA_031549885.1. Taxonomy (GTDB): domain Bacteria; phylum Bacillota; class Clostridia; order Clostridiales; family Clostridiaceae; genus WQUF01. Next base: position 5,177 of record JAVBPD010000131.1, on the reverse strand, counting down.
TTTATCACCTTCATTTTCCATAGCTCTAGGAATTCTTATATATGCTAATGATATAGCTATTATTAACCAGAATATAAGTATTAGCAAATTATAAGCTAAATTTATTGTTAAAACTCCTTTTAAAGAGCAATCAATTAAATACCAAAGTGCAGCGCCTGGAAGTGCCCTTTGAATAGGATTGTTAAATGAAAATGCCAATAAAATGCCAGGAGAGATCATTAAAGGCTGAATTGGTACTGATAATAATATATAATGATTTATTGATTTTGCATAACTTGCAGCAATTAACCCAAATGATGTAAAAGTAAGAGATCCTATAAATATGCTAAATGTAAGTAAAATATAATTTACCTTAAATGAATGATAACTTATTAACACTATAAAAAGTGAAGAAAGTACTGATAATATGCTTAATGAAAAAGCTTTAGACAAAATGTATTCTAAAGGCTTTAATGGGCTAATTGACCAAAACCTGTGGAGCCCTTCATTTTCTTCTAAAAGCCATATGCCGCCAATGAAAAAAAATCCTAATGCGCAAGGGTCTGAAAGAAGCGTTATTGAAGTTACAATATCTTTATATTTATCTGGAAAAAGATACAATATAAAGATATAAACAGCTGATACAAATATATATAAAAAGTAAAAGCCATACTTTGCCTCATAGATAACATCATTTTTTAAGTTCATTAATAATCTCAAGATAAACACCTTCCTGTAAGGCTTATAAATACATCCTCTAAAGTTTGCTCTTTTGAATGTATGGATAAAAGGGAATTATTCTTAATTGCTTCATTAAAATGTTTATTTTCTCCTAGATTGCTTAAAAGGCATATAGATTCAGTTTCTTTGCCGTCTAATAAATATCTAAAATTAACTTCGGTGCTTTTATTTTTTCTCCTGAATGCTAAAGGAGTGTCCAATGCTTTTATCTCTCCATCAACTATAAATGCTACTCTGTCGCAGACTTCTTCAGCATCGTGCATATTATGAGTTGTTAAAAGGATGGTTTTGCCTTTTTCTTTTTCCTCTAAAATCATATCCTTTAAAATCCTGGCATTAGCAGGATCAAGCCCGCTAGTTGGCTCATCTAAAAATAAGATCTTTGGATCGTGGATAAGGCAGCGAACAAAACCAAGCCTCATTTTCATGCCTTTAGAAAAGCTATTAACAAGTTTTGATGCATCGCTTTCTAAGCCAACTCTTTTAAGAAGAGCCATGGGATCTAAGGTTTTTTTATTGTAAAGAGATGAAAAATAATTTAAATTTTCAATAGCTGAGAATTTACCATAAAAATTAGGAAATTCAAAATCAACACCTATGTTTTCATAAAAATCATTTTTTCTTTTATTAACCTCAGTATTTAAAACTGTTACATTTCCTCTATAATTTCTTAAAACACCTGTTAAAATTTTTTGAAGAGTGCTCTTTCCTGCGCCAGATGGGCCAAGAAATCCTACAATTTCATTTTTTTTTGCTTCAAAATTCATTCCTTTAATGGTGTCAAATTTAGCACCAGGGTATTTTAAATACACATCCTTAACTTTAATCATCATCATCCACAACCTTTTCAACAATACCATCTAATAAAATACTTATGATTAAATCTCTTTGGAATTTTTCCTCACTTTGTAAATGAATATAAGAAATATAGAGAGCTTCAAATGCTTTAACTACTATATGCAAATCATATTTAAATTTAATACCATATTTTTCTAATTTTAAAAATGCCTTTATATCTTCATTTGTTTCAAAATCACGAAAATCTTTTGAAACCTTTCTATATAGAATATTTAATGTGTCCATGTTCATCTGAGAAAGGAGAGGGTATTTTTCCATGCTATTTATTAAAAAATAAAATACTTTTTTTGTTATATCTTTTTTGCAAAGATCTTTTATATTCTCAAGATGTTGATCTAATTCATTCCACATATATTTTTGGCAATTAGATATTATTTCCATATATAAATGTTCTTTGCTTTCATAAAAATTATAAAATGACCCTTTAGCTATGGAGCAAACTTTAACTATGTCATCTACAGTTACCTTTTTTAAACCATAGGCAATAAATAATTTTTCTCCTTCTTTTTTTAGTTTTTCTTCAATATGTTCTTTTTCTTGGGTTGAAAATTTAGGCATATGATTAACCTCCAATCTATATGACCAAAATTATTTATTTAGTCATATAGATTATATAGCTTTTTAAATTAATTATCAATAAAATTATCACAAATTTTTTATAAACAGAATATATTGTTAATAGGTACTTTGATACCGATAATAATTGCAAAAGAAAATGGCGTATGGTGAACAAAATTTTAAAAACTAATGCTTTAGTATTATCCTATGAAATGTTATCTGAAGAAGAAAAAGTTTTAAAAAATCAAATTTTTAATTTCACACCTGAAAATGTAAATGATGAAGATCTTTAGTAACTATTAAAGATGTAAGACAAGATGTATCAGAAGCTGAAATAAATGCATTAGTAAGTAAACTTATTGAAAAAAGATCGCAATATGGTGAAAGCTTATTTGGATCTGTAGTAAAAACTGTAAAGATAACAACTATAGAAGAAATTTTATAAATTAACCTCATGGCAATAGCTATGAGGTATTTTTTTATGGGAATTAATTTGTTAAAATATTCATAAAAATTGTTATCCATTTTTAAAGCTCCTAAAAATTTTTTAGGAGCTTAATTATATGTACAATGTTTAATATTCGTTTAATTTAATGTTAGTTATAGGTAGGTAGTTTGTTAATTCAACATAAGTTGCCATTTGATTATCTGAATAATTCATATGAAATGCACAATTTGGATACTTTTCTATTATTTTAAGAACAGTATTTAAACCAATACCTTGATGTCCAGCTTTGGTTGACATTCCAGGAGAAAACATTTTTGTTTTATCTAGTGGAGTTGATGTACTGTTAGTAATAATGATCAAATAGGATCCGCTTTTGGTTTTATTAATTGAAAAAGATAAAATCTTTGTTTGTGTTTCAATTGCAGCTTCAATAGCGTTATCAAGTAAACAAGAAAGGATGCGGCATAGATCTAATTTATCAATGGGAAGGTCTAAAAGTGAACATCCTATAAAAAAATTGGTATCCACACTAACACGTTCAGCATATGATTTTTTATTTAACAAAAGTGAGACTAGTGCAGGGTTTTCATTAATATGAGTACTTAAATCTAAGCAATCTCCTGCGTGCTTCGTCATATTTACAAGTGAAGCGTGATATTTTTTAAATGCATCAATATCGCCAATTTCAAGATAACCATTATAAGTTTGCAATATATTGTAGAAATCGTGTTTTATTGCACGAAATTCATCTAAGCTAGATGATAAGGATTTAATATAATTTTCTTTGTCATAGATATCAGCCTTTGAATGTTTATTTATGTATAAGGCAATTGTAAATGCTAAAAAAAGTGATAACACTATAAATACAAATAAATTTCCAATAACTGTATTAGGTATAATCTTTGGTATAATAGCTACGCATAAATAGATGAAACACAATTGAAAAATTGAAAAGGCAAATCCTTTACTTTTGTATATATATATATTCTTTTTGGGAATAATAAATTGAGGCTTATTTTTAATTACATACCATATTATTTTATAAATAATTAAATTGATTATAAAATTTATTGCATACATTGCCATATATAATAAGTAATTAAATTGAGCTATATCATAGTGAAATAAAAGTGTATCGATTAATCTTATTGTACTATTGATAGCTTGAATATAAACATAAACATAAATTGAAATTTCACTTGCCCAAATTAAGGCAAGTCCAAAATGTTTTATGCAAAAATAACAATATATTATTGTAACTAATATAGCAGGAATGGCAAGAATAAAAAGGTTTATGTCATCAGCAGAAATAATGCCACAAGCTATAATTAGTTTATATATATCAGTACAAAATATAATGCTTCCACATATAAAAGTGTAAAGAATACTCTTATTAATCGGTACTTTTTTTTCGCAAATTTCAAAAAGAAAATTGGATTTTATATACATTAACAATATATTATATATAAAAATAAAAAGTATTAAAATAATCTGCATTTCCCTAGAATAGTCAAACCGAGAAAACATAAGACAATCACTCCACTTTCTTTTTGACTAATTGAGTTAATAGAAGAAAAATTTGATTCATTCCTTTATTATAATCTTCTGCCATTTTTTCAGCAGTTATTGATAAATTTCTGCATTCAATAAATTTCATCATAGAATAGGAAGTTATAACATATGACATTATTTCATAATCAAAAGGCTCAAATATATCATGGTCAATTAACTCTTTAAGTACTGAACTTCTGTGGTTTAATGCCATTTCATAAAAAATATAATCAAAAACTTCTTTTGCTTTTTTATTTTCATACTGATACCCTATAGCTATACTAAGAATTTTTGTCATAAAATGAAAAGTTTCATCGCTTAAATAATAGATATTTAACATTTCTAAAATTTCCAGAACTGATAACGATTTTGCATTGCTAAGGATTGCTTTAGCAGGTATTCTGTATTTTTTATCGTTTTCAATAAAATAATCAAAAATTTCATTTAAAAGAGCATCTTTGCTTGGGTAATGATAATATAAGCTAGACGTTTTAACTCCAACTCTTTTAGCAAGCTCTCTCATGTTGCTTTCACTATATCCTATTGAGGAAAACATATCAATAGCAGTAAAAAAAATCTTTTCCTTTGTGTCATTAATAAACATAAATGCACCTCATCAAAATCAATTTCTACCGTACGCACGTTAGATTGTTAAAGAAATAATCTAAACATTGCTCTTCAATGGCCAGTATATCATAAAATCTAAGAAAAGAAAAGTTAAGAGCTATTAAAAATGGGCTATAATAGGCTATAATTAGATGGTGACAAGATTTTTTTAAAGTATAAAGGGGGGGCAAATGGATTAAATGAAAAAGTTACTTAATAATGTGGCTGAGGCAATTGGTGAAACTCCCATGGTCCGCCTTTCCCATATTGTAGAAGCATATAATTTAGATGGCAATATATTTGCAAAGCTTGAATATTTAAACCCAGGTTTTAGCAAAAAAGATCGAGTGGCGTTGCAAATGATAGCAGAGGCTGAAGAGGCAGGGCTTCTTAATAAAGGTCAAGCCGTGGTAGAGCTTACCAGTGGCAATACAGG
>JAVBPD010000095.1:0-47043 GCA_031549885.1 Clostridiaceae bacterium | reverse complement strand
AAAAGAGGAATACTACATTAATAAATATAAAAAGTTTGGTTAACATTATATTTTAGATAAATAGATATAAAAATATCAATATTTTCAAAGATAAAGTCTTATTCAGAAAGGAGTATTATCTTGAAAAAAATATCAATAATTATTCCAACATATAATGAAGAAGATAATGTAACGCCTTTACACGCAGAAATTTCAAATATATTTAAAAATAATTTGTCAAATTATGACTATGAAATTTTATTTATTGATAATAAATCTTATGATGAAACTAGGAATAAAATTTCTACTCTGTGTCATAAAGACTCAAGAGTAAAGGCTATTTTTAATGCAAAAAACTTTGGCCAATTTAATTCACCATTTTATGGCATACTTCAAACTACTGGCGACTGTACTATATTAATTTGCGCTGACTTTCAAGATCCATTAAATATGATACCAAAATTAATCAAAGAATGGGAAAATGGGTATAAAATAGTCATTGGAGTAAAATCATCCAGCAAAGAATCAAAATTCATATATTTTTTAAGATCTTGTTATTATAAACTTATCAAAAAAATATCAAATATTGAACAAATAGAACACTTTACAGGTTTTGGACTTTATGATAAAAGTTTTATTGACGTTTTACGAAAGCTAGATGATCCAACTCCATTTTTACGTGGTATTGTGGCTGAATTAGGCTTTGATCGAAAGGAAATCCAATATACACAAGAAAAAAGAAGAACGGGAAAAACAAGTAATAATTTTTTTAGATTATATGATGCAAGTATGCTATCTATTACTTCATATACTAAAACAGCAATGAGATTTTCAACATTTCTAGGTTTTACCATCGCATTATTATCATTTATTATCGCCATAATATATCTAGTTTTAAAACTCATTTACTGGAATAATTTTCCTATAGGGACAGTCCCACTAATAATTTCAATTTTCTTTTTAAGTGCAGTACAATTATTATTCACAGGCATAATGGGAGAATATATTTTAAGCATAAATATTAGAACGATGAAACGACCTCTTGTCATTGAGGAAAAGCGAATTAATTTTGATAACTCCATTAAAGATTTTCAAGAAAAAAAAATAATATCATAGGGTTTTTTTAAATTAACCCTATGATACTTACTCAATGTCTATCTGATAATTAATAAGAATATCCAATAACTCTCTATCAATTGGTGGATCTTGATCATATATAGGCTTATTAAAAGCAAGCTTAGGCAGTACATGAGTTATATTTCCAACATTTAAATTGAATAAAACTGGATTTAAATCCTGTAATTTATCAGCATAATCATTTAAATTCAACACATCATTTATTTCATATGCATTAATGCCATATGCTTTAGCTATTTTAATAAAGTCAGGTACAGAATATCCATTTCCTTTAACAGTATAAGCATAATTGTTATCAAAATACATTTCTTGAAAATGACGAATCATTCCTAATGAATTGTTGTTTAATATAAAAATTTTAATAGGAAGTCTTTCTCTTATAATAGTTTGAAGTTCTTGCAAATTCATTTGAAATCCACCATCGCCATTTATGCAAAAAACAGGTTTTTTTAAAGCATAATAAGCACCAATAGCTGCTGGTAAGGAAAACCCCATAGCTCCATGACCTCCTGAAAACAAAACTCGTTGATGTGGTTTAATATGAAATGATTGTGCCACCCAAACTTGGTTTTGTCCAACATCTGTTGTAATCACAGAATTATCTGGAATCAATTTGCTAATTTTATGCGTGATTTGATTTGGAATTGACATATCTATTTTATTAAGCTTTTCACAATAAAAATCGCACTGTCTAATCCAGTTATCAAATTTGTCCTTAATTATAAAATCTTCATCTGTTGCTAATAGCTTTAGTAAATCACGTAAATCAGCATATAAAGTAACCTCATCTGATTTGATTTTATTTTCAAATTCATTTTTATCTACATCAATTCTAATTAGCCTAGCATCTTTAGCAAATTCTCTTAAGTTTGTACCAGTTTGTCTAATGTCTAATCGAGAACCTATTGATATTAATAAATCGCATTGAGATAAAATAAAGTTAGAATGTCTATTTCCATAGGCTCCAATAAATCCATAATTGTTATGATATTCTTTATCAAGTAGATCTACTGAAATCATGCTGGTCACAATAGGTATATTTATATGATTAACAAAATCTAAAAATTGATTTCGCATATTAGAAGAATTAATTCCGTTGCCTGCTACAATAACAGGTCTTTTTGCACATTTGAGTTCAGAGAGCAAAGATGATTTAATTTTATCATAATTTAATGTTTCTTGTTTTTGGGGAATAAATTCACATAAACTCATATGGTCAATTTCTGTTCTTTGAATATCAATTGGAATATCCAATAAAACTGGGCCTGGTCGACCATTTGTTGCATAATAAAAAGCGCAATCCAATTCATATTTTAATGTCTGTGCATTATCAACATAGTTTGAATATTTAGTAAAATTATTTATCATACCAATTACATCTGTTTCTTGAAATCCTTTTTGTCTTATATGCATAGAACCTTTTGATTCATTTGTGTTAACTTGCCCAGTAATAAATAGAACTGGAATGGATTCAAAATATGCATGACAAATACCTGTAATTAAATTAGTAAAACCTGGACCACTAGTGGCAAATGCAACTCCAACATTTCCTGATATAAAGGCATAAGCACAAGCGGCAAATGCAGCTGCTTGTTCATGGTAACACATTATGGTTTCAAGGCTTTCCGAATTATATAGTGAATCCATTAAATAAGTTACCATTCCACCAGGATAACCAAAAACAGTAGTAATCATCTTTTTTTGTAAATAGTCAACTATATAGTCACATACCTTCATTTCATACCCTCTTAATATATTTAGCAATAATATCTACCATGTAATCAATCATTTCATCAGTCATTCCAGGATATACCCCTATCCAAAATGAATCATTCATAACTCGATCTGTTTGAATAAGATCTCCAATAACTCTATATCCTTGGCCTTTACTTCTCATTTCATTGAAACATGGATGCTTCAGTATATTCCCAGCAAAGAGCATCCTTGTTTGAATCTCATTTTTCTCAATATGTTTTACAAATTCATTTCTATCTATTCCTTCTTCACATGTAATTAAGAATCCAAACCAACTTGGCTCACTATTTTGTAAAGCTTCAGGCAAAATAACTTTATCGTTAATAACTGAAAGTCCTTCCTTAATGCGATTAAAGTTTTCCTTTCGTTTTTTAATAAAATAAGGAAGTTTATCTAATTGCGCACATCCAATTGCTGCTTGCATATCAGTGGCCTTTAAATTATATCCAAAATGAGAATATACATATTTGTGGTCATAGCCAACTGGTAACTCTCCATATTTATAGTCAAATCTATGTTGACATGCATTATCCTGACCAGATGAACATATGCAATCACGACCCCAATCACGTAAAGACTTAATTATCTTGCTTAAAAGTGGATCATTTGTATAAACAGCCCCTCCTTCACCCATAGTCATATGATGAGGTGGATAAAAACTTGATGTTCCAATATCGCCTATAGTACCAGTATATTTCATGTTATCATTAAATAAATACTTAGAACCAAGAGCATCACAATTATCCTCTATTAACCATAAATTGTGTTTAATACAAAAAGATTTTACAACTTGTATATCAAATGGATTTCCAAGAGTATGTGCAACCATAATTGCCTTTGTCTTATTAGAAAGTGCACTTTCAAGAAGTGATACATCAATATTATATTGCGGTATTGTAACATCAACAAAAACTGGATGTGCACCAAATTGTATTATAGGAGATACAGTCGTTGGAAAGCCTGCAGCTACAGTGATTACCTCATCTCCACGTTTTATAGAACGTTCTCCTAATGATGGAGATGTTAAAGTCATAAAAGCAAGTAAATTTGCTGATGATCCTGAATTTACCAATGCACAATATTTCATTCCTAAAAAAGAAGAAAATTGTTTTTCAAATTGATCTGTATATCGTCCTGATGTTAACCAAAATTCCAGTGAACTATCAATTAAATTCATCATTTCTTTTTCATTAAATTCTCTTGAAGCATAAGAAATATGATTTCCTTTAATAAATTTTTTTTTGGTTTTAAAAGTATGATAATATTCTGCAACTAATTTTAAAATTTCTTCTTTAGCTTCTTTTTCCGATATTTTTTCAAACATTATATACCTCTTTCAACAAATAATTAAATTAAGCAGTTATAATACTTTTCACTCCATCTTTAAAAGAAAATTTTTCTTTCCAATTTATAGCCATCTTAAGCTTTATAACATCTACATTTATGTTTGTAATACCTGAATTAGGATAATCAATTTTCCCATAATATAAATTAGACTTGGATTTAGTGACTTCATAAAGGATTTCTATAAAATATCTTAAAGGATATGAAGATTCACTGGCAATATTAAAAACTCCGCTTTCACAATTACTATTTAACAAACCAATCAATGCATCAATAGCATCATAAATATATAGATAATTCCACATTTGTATGCATTGAGTCAGTTCACAATCTTTATTATTTATTAACTTAATAATCATTGTATTGATAAGAGTTTTTTCATAATCACCTGGTCCATATAAGCTAAAAAAACGAGGTTCAATAAATTTAATGTTCATTTGTTCACATATATTACTTGCTTCTTCAAATAACTTTAATTTGTATTTCCCATACCAAGTAACGGGATTACAAGGAGTTAATTCAGTTATTTTTCCATAAACTATTCCATATTCTGCTTGAGAACCTGCACTAAAAAAAACTTTGCATCCCATTCTTTGTGAAGCATATAAAAGATCTAGAGAATGCATATAATTTTTTTCTTGTATAACTTTATCATTTCTCTGGTCTTCCCATACTCCATTCCAAGCTAGTGAGAATACACAATGGCAATTGACAATGGCTTTATCTAAATTTTTATAGTTTGACATGCTTTCCTCAATAATTTTTAAATTACGAGAAAATGGCAAGCTGTTCTTATTTTTTGAATTTGGCCTTATAATAGCTGTGACATCATATCCACTCTCTAAAAGCTTACTTACTAGATTTCGACCGACAAACCCTGTAGCCCCTGTTACAACTATGTGTTTTAAATTCATAAAAATCTCCTATAAATTAAAATAATTCTTAATTTGATTATCCATACAAATATCTATGTCTTCATTATTTAAATATACCTTTGTCCACTCAATTACCTTTTCTACGGCTGTCCTAATATTCCACATAGGATGCCAGTTTAAAACAGATTTTGATTTTGAACAATCCAATTTTAAAAATTTTGCTTCGTGAGGTCCATTATCACTTTTGCTTATCCAATTAATATTTCCCCACAATCTGCAAAATAGATCTACTAATTCCCCTGTTGTACTGCAGCTTTCTTCATTAGGACCAAAATTGTAATTTCCCTGGAATTTATTTTTATCTTCATATTGTTTAATGGATAATAATAAATAACCTGATAAGCAATCTAATACATGTTGATAAGGTCTAATTGAATTCTTGTTTCGAACAATTATAGTATCCTTTTCAATAGCTGCCCTTACACAATCTGGAATTATTCTATCCTTAGCAAAATCTCCTCCACCAATTACATTTCCTGAACGAGCTGTTGAAATAGCTGCTGTACCCTTACCCTTAAAAAATGATTCCTTGTAGCTATGAGTTATAAGCTCTGAACATGATTTGCTGTTTGAATAAGGGTCAAGCCCACATAAATTTTCATTTTCTCTATATCCCCAAAAGAATTCTTTATTCTCATATACTTTATCTGTTGTTACATTAACAAATGACCTAACACATCCATTTAATCTAATACATTCTAATATATTAACAGTCCCCATAACATTAGTCTCATAAGTATATACTGGGTTCTCATATGAATTTCTCACTAATGGTTGTGCAGCCATGTGAATTACAATTTCTGGCTTTGTTTCCTTCATATTTTTTTGTAAAAACTCTAAATCTCTAATATCCCCAACAATTGACTTTATATCATTATTAATATTTGTTAAATTATAAAGGTTTGGCACAAATAAAGAATTTAATGAATATCCTATTACATCAGCTCCAACATATCTTAATATTTTACAAAGCCATGTCCCTTTAAATCCAGTATGGCCTGTTATAAATACCTTTTTCCCTTTAAAAAACGAAAGATCTGTTACCATTTTTTCCATGGAGCTTTATCCTCCATTATTAATTGTTCAAGATATATTTTATCTCTCATAGTGTCCATGCACTGCCAAAAACCATTATGCTTATATGCAACAAGCTGCCCCATTTTAGCACATTCTTCTAAAGGGTATTTTTCAAGTATAGTATCATCACCTTTAATTAAATCAAATATTTTAGGGCTTAAAACCATAAATCCTCCGTTAATCCACCCTCCATCTTCTTTTGATTTTTCAGTAAATTTAGTAATCTTATATTCATTTTCTATATTTAAAACTCCAAACTTTCCCCCAGGTTGCACTGCTGTTATTGTAGCAATTTTTCCATGTACAGTGTGAAATGCTCTTAGTTTATTAAAGTTAATATCACATAAACCATCGCCATAGGTCAGCATAAAAGTTTCATCACCTATATATTCTTTAATTTTCTTAACTCTTCCACCAGTCATTGTATCTAAACCTGTGTCAACTAAAGTTACTCGCCAAGGTTCTGCAACATTGCTATGTATTATCATCTTGTTATTATCTGCAAAGTCAAATGTTACATCAGAACAATGTAAGAAATAGTCAGAAAAATACTCCTTTATAATATATCCTTTATAACCACAACAAATTATAAAATCATTGTATCCATAATAAGAATAAGATTTTAAAATATGCCATAAAATAGGCATATTGCCAATTTCAATCATAGGCTTTGGTCTTAAATGGCTTTCTTCTGAAATCCTTGTTCCATATCCACCAGCGAGAATTACTGTTTTCATAAATATTATATAACCTCCATTTATATGTTATATGAAGTAAATATATTATTTAATGAAGTTAAATATTCTTAGGTGTGAAAATTATACAAAATATTAATAATGTGTTAATAATAAATTTATTCATTGAATTTTTTAAAAAAGATGATTTAATATATAAGTACAATTCAATTGCCAATTAATGCATTTTTTTTAGAAATGATGGTTTTCTTGTTGTCAAAATTTATTCTATAACAATCTATAAAATCAATTACAATCAGCATTTAAAATAATCAAAATGGCTTTTTTACAATAAACAATATATTAAATGTATCATTTGTTAATAAAAAATCCACATATTTGTTTTAATTTAATAATAAAAAGCATAAAAAAAGACAAACTAATCAATATTAAAATAAAACAAAAACTTATTGATGCTTTCATGTTTTATAATTCTCAAATTATAATGAGGGAGGATAATTAAAATGAAAGATTATGAAATAGCAGTTTTAGTTCCATGTTATAATGAAGAGCAAACAATAAAAAAAGTTATTGATGACTTCAAATTTGAACTTCCTGATGCAAAAATATTTGTTTATAACAATAACAGCTCAGATAAAACCGCTGAAATCGCTAAGGATGAAGGTGCTATAGTTGTTAATGAATACAGACAGGGGAAAGGAAATGTTATCAGAAGCATGTTTAGAGATATAAATGCAGATTGTTATTTAATGATTGACGGAGATGATACATATCCTGCATCCTGTGCTAAAGAAATGGTTGATATCATACTTTCTAAAAAAGCAGATATGGTAATTGGAGATAGATTAACTTCTACTTATTTTACAGAAAATAAACGTTTATTTCATAACGCTGGTAATAAACTTGTTAGATACTTAATAAATAAAATTTTCAGTGGAAATATTAAAGATATCATGACTGGATATAGAGCATTTAACAAGAAATTCGTCAAATCATTTCCTGTGATTTCCAAAGGATTTGAAATAGAAACTGAAATGACTATTCATGCTATGGATAAAAATATGCTCATATATGAAATCCCTGTGGATTATAGGGACAGGCCTCTAGGCAGTGTGTCTAAATTAAATACTTTTAGAGATGGTTTTTTAGTGCTTAAAACCATAGGAAGCCTTTTTAAAGATTATAAACCACTTTCATTTTTTGGAATTATTTCACTTATTTTCTTTATAATAGGCATGTTTTTATTTATTCCTGTTTTTAAAAGTTATATTGAAACTAGCCTTGTGCTTAGATTTCCAACCCTTATAGTAAGTGTATTTTTCATCCTCTGTTCACTATTAAGCCTTTCATGTGGCCTTATTTTATCCACACTTCAAAAAATGAAAAAGCAAGAGTATGAAATACAGCTAAATCAATTTGAATATTTGGATGAGATAAACGAAAAAATAAATAAAAAGCTTTAGATGCTGTTTTTAATTTAAGGAGTATAATATGATTATAAAGAAAATAAAATATATTTATTTATTCATATTGACCATTAAAGTGTTGCTATTTTCCTTGATTTGTTCATATTTAATGCAAGTTTATTTAAATATACTTCATGAGAATTATCCTCTTGATAAAATGAATTTAAATTCATTTTATGAAATTTTATTTGATAACTATTTACAAATAATTTATATTGCTGCTATTTTATTTTTTATAATTTTAATTTGTATGGTTAAGTCATTTCAAAGCTTTATATATAAGTATAGATATTTAATAGCCATTTTTATATTTTTTATTTTAGTTTATTTTGAAATACATGGTTCATCCATAGGGTATTATAATAATTTTATTAATTCTCCTAATATGAATAATATAAATTTATTAGGAATTTCTAGACCTATTCGTTCTGACGAATTTGGCGTAAGTACTCCTTTTGCTTTTTCTCAATTTTATAATGAAGGATATAAATTTCCTTATTTTAGCGACACTATACGAGGCACATATACTGATGTTTTCATTTTATATGGACAACCAGTTTTAGATATAGCTGTTATATTTAGATTTTTTCATTTAGGCTATCTTTTTTTAGGGCTCTCTAGAGGTTTATCATTCTTTTGGATGGGAAGGTTAATTGGTCTTTTTTTAACCACATTTGAAATGATGATGATTATAACAAATAAAAACAAGATTTTATCAACAAGTGGTGCTTTACTTGTTGCATTTGCACCAGTTATTCAATGGTGGTTTGCAATTAATGGCCTTGTGGAAACCATAATATTTGGCCAACTTGCAATTATATTATTATATAAATATATGAATACAGAAAATTATTTAAAAAGAATGCTTTCGTGTATTTTTATTGCCATATGCCTTGGAAGCTTTTTATTTGCAATATATCCTCCCTGGCAAATACCAATGGCATACTTTATGCTAATTTTAGCTATTTGGGTGTTTATTACAAATAGAAAAAATTCTTCTTATGGCATTTTAGATTTGTTAATCATAACTATATCAGCATCTATATTTGTAATTGGCATAATTTATGTATTTTTAAAATCATGGGATACAATACAAATAGTTAAAAATACAGTTTATCCTGGAAAGCGTTTTATTGAAGGTGGAAATAACTTTACTAGATTTTTTAATTATGCTGCAAATATTTTTTTCCCTATAAAAGATATAACAATTAGCAATAATTGTGAAGAATCTGTATTTTTTGATTTCTTCCCTATTAATTTTATTATTACTTTAATAGTTTTATTTAGGAATAGAAAAAAGGATTTTTTGTTAATTAGCCTTTTTATCTTAAACTCAATATTCATATTATTTTGCATGGTAAAGCTTCCATATTTTTTTGTAAAGTACTCTTTGCTTAGCAATTGTGAACCTGGAAGGCTTTTTGTTATAATAGGCCTTATTAATTTATTTATGCTTATTAGAGCATTATCTATAATGAAAAAAAGCATAAACAAAATAATATCAATATTATTATCATTAGCTTTATCAATTTTAATTATATTATATTTGAATAATATATTTTGGGATTATTTAAATATATATCAATGTTTAATAATTATTCTGCTTATTGTATTTTGTTTTTACTCTATTTTGCAATTTAAATCAAATATTTTTTATAGTAAAGCACTTTTAGTTGGCTGTTTAATAATCAGTTTTATGAGTGGTTCATTGGTAAATCCAATTGCAAGAGGAATTTCAAATATATACGACAATCCATTAGCTAATGCAATATACAAAACAAATAAAGAAGTTGGTGGAATTTGGATTGTTGAAAATATAGGTTTTCCAATGATTAACTTTCCAATTATGTTAGGAGCAAAAACTATAAACTCAACAAATATATATCCAGATTTAAATCGCTGGAAGCAAATTGATATATCAAATAAATACACTGATGTATACAATAGATATGCTCATATAAATATTTACTTGAGAAATGAAGTAAATGATAAATTTAATTTATTAAGCCCTGACTACTTTGAAATTGATTTAAATGTGAATAGTTTGAAAATATTAAATGTTAAATGCATTTTATCAAGCAGAGAATTAAGCGATTTTAACAATGAAAATATCAATTTTGAAAAAAAATATGATAGAGACGGCTACAAAATATTTATTGTGAATTATTTATAGTTAAAAAACCAGATTTAATTTAATTATAAAAAATCTGGTTTTATTTTAATCTATTTAATCCTTATATTAACATTACCACTTTCAACTTTTAATTTAGCATACCCTCCAATAGGAAATGTTATAATTGGAGAAACATGACCAAAATTAACATTGCATACAACTGGTATATTTTCTAATTCTTTTTTAGAATTTATAATTTTCTTCATTAAATCCATATTAATAGCTGATTTGTTTTGAAATCTTCCTATTGCTATTCCTTTTACTTCATTAAAGTCTGGCAAATGAATTATAGACTGAAGGTTTCTATCTAGATCCACATAATTTGTCAAATAATCATCTTCTAAAAATAATATGGAATCTTTTAAACTTGGAAAAAATTCTGTTCCTTGAAGTAAATTAAAAGTACATAAATTTCCTCCAATTATAGTACCTTCGCACTCTCCTTCATTAATCGCAGTATAGCCTTCATTATCCACCATGTGCCTATTCTCTTGATCTAAATACCACTCATCATCACTCCATGTATCTGAAGGAACTACATTAAATTCATCTTCTTCCACAAGGCATTTTTTAAAATAATCAATTGTATATTCATTTCCTTTTTCCATGCTAAACGTTGAAAAATGAGGCCCATAATAAGTTGTTAAATTAGTTTTTGCATATATAGCATTTAAAAGAGCTGTTATGTCAGAGTAACCGCACAATATTTTTGGATTTTCTTTAATTATTTCATAATCAATATATTTTAAAAGTTGATTTGAATTAAAGCCACCTATTACTGTTAAAATCCCCTTAACTTCTTCATCACAAAATGCTTCATGTAAATCATAAATTCTAGATTCTATTGATGAAGAAAAGAAATCATCACATTCATTTACATGTTTTCCAAATGTGATCTTAAATCCCATTTCTTCTAAAACATTTGTAGCATATTTAACTTGATTTTTAGATAGAATGCTTAAACTTCTTGCAGGAGCTATTACTCTAATTTCATCACCTTTTTTTAATTTTTCTTTATACATTTTTTCCCCTTAAAATTCTAAGTTACCTGTAGTTCTTGGAAACGGTATTACATCTCTAATGTTTGGCATACCAGTTAAATACATGATCATCCTTTCAAATCCTAAACCATACCCTGCATGTTTTGTACCACCATATTTCCTAAGCTCTAGATACCACCAGTAAAGTTCTTCATTCATGTTAAGTTCTTTAAGTCTATTTTTTAAAACATCATGTCTTTCCTCTCTTTGAGAACCACCTATTAATTCTCCAATACCTGGAACAAGTAAATCCATAGCTGCTACAGTTTTCCCATCGTCATTTAATCTCATATAAAATGCTTTGATTTCTTTTGGATAGTCTGTTACAAAAACAGGCCTCTTAAATACTTCCTCAGCTATATATCTTTCATGTTCTGTTTGAAGGTCCATGCCCCATTCTACTTTATATTCAAATTTTTTACCTGAACTTTTTAATATTTCTATTGCCTCAGTATAAGTTACTCTGCCAAAATCAGAACTAACCACATTGTCAAGCCTTGCCGTTAATTCTTTATCGATCATTGTACCAAAAAACTCCATCTCTTCAGGAGCATTTTCTCGTACATAGTTTATTATATATTTTACCATGTCTTCAGCTAAAGTAATGTTGTCTTTTAAATCTGCAAATGCAATTTCAGGCTCTATCATCCAAAACTCTGCAGCATGCCTTGCAGTGTTTGAGTTTTCTGCTCTAAATGTTGGCCCAAAGGTATATATATTTTTAAATGCTAAAGCATAACATTCACCTGCTAACTGCCCTGATACTGTTAAATTGGATTCTTTTCCAAAAAAGTCTTTTGAAAAATCAATTTGTCCTTCTTTATCTTTAGGAACATCTTTTAAATCTAAAGTTGTAACTTTAAACATCTCTCCTGCACCTTCTGCATCAGATCCTGTTATTATTGGAGCATGAAGATAGATAAAGCCTCTTTCATTAAAAAACTTATGAATTGCATATGCAGCAAGCGATCTTACTCTAAATACTGCTGAAAATGTGTTGCTCCTTGGCCTTAAATGCGCAATTGTTCTTAAATATTCAAAAGAGTGCCTTTTCTTTTGAAGTGGATAGTCTGTATCCGATGTGCCTTCGATTAATATCTCTTTTGCTTTTATTTCAAAAGGTTGTTTTGCTTCTGGAGTTAAAGTTACAAATCCAACAACTGATATGGATGTGCATATTGGCAGTTTTGCTATTTCTTTGAAATTGCTTAAAGATTCCTCAAATACTACTTGAACATTTTTGAAGAAACTTCCATCATTTATTTCTATAAATCCAAATGTTTTTGAATCTCTTAAAGTTCTAATCCATCCATTTATTTTAATCTCTTTATCTTTGTATAACTGGTAATTTTTAATTAATTCTTTGATTTCCATTTTAATTCCTCCAATTTTAAAAATAAAAAAGCCTCACATCCCAAAGGGACGAAAGGCTCAAAATTCCGCGGTACCACCCAGTTTGTGTTTATATAAAAAACACCACTTTTGTCTCCTTAAGGCGGAATACCATAAAACCTACTTTATTTAAAAAACTTTCGGAATTATAGCTCAGGGGCGTTTTTCATTTAAGTTTGTTTGCTAGGCTTTCACCTGCCCTAGCTCTCTTTGAAACAAATGAATAAATTACTCTTCCCATCATAGCACTTTATAATATTAAAATTATGATATCATGAAAAATTTATTTGTCAAGTAATTTTTTTTGAATTTTAAACCTATCTTCTTTATAAAATATTACTTCAATTTTATTAATTTTTGTTAATTCATCTTTTAAAATAGTATCTCTATAAATTTCAGGTATAAAAACATCAATTTTTTCTTCTTTTAAATTAACTATTTCTACATAAATTTGATGAAGTGCATATTTTTCATTTAATATATTATATTGTTTTTCATGGCAACATGGGCACATCATTCCTAAGAATTCGTTAATTCCAAATCCTGTATCTTTTCTAGTTATTTGGACGAGATTTAATTCAGTAAATGGGAAAATAGTGTATTTACCCTTACCATCCTTTAGATTAGTATCTAATCTTTTAATAATTTCAACTCTTCTTACTTCATCCTTATCATCAATGAAATCAATTAATATTATACCGTTTAAATTTCTTAAACAAATTTGTTTTGCAATTTCTTCAGCTGCTTCCATATTTGTTTTATGAATGGTGCTGATTAAATCTTTTTCTTTTACATTTTTCTTAGAATTTACATCTATAACATACATAGCTTCAGTTTTATTAATTACAATATCTCCACCACAGCTTAAAGGAATAACTTTGTCATATAAGGACAGTAGCGCCTTTTCAATACCATAATATTTAAATAAACTCATAGAATCTTTATGAATAGATAATTCTACAATATTATGCTTATACTTAGTTAATATTTCTGATACTTTATCCTTTATAATATCACTATCAACAACTATCCTGTGCAGATTAACATTTATATTGTCCCTTATAACTTTACCTAATATACCATTATTATCATATAATAGGGCTGGATTTTTATGATACAAAAGTTTCTTATTTATATTATTGTATTCATTCAATAATATATCAAATTCTTCTTGTATTTCTTCTACAGAAAAAAGGCTAGACTGAGTCCTCAATATTATACCTACATTATCAGGATGCTTTATCTTATTTAAAATATTTTTGCCAGCTTTTTTATCAATATAGTTTTTTGAAAGTGACAAAGTTTCAGAATTAGTTAATATTACTTTATCTCCTGTTAAAATAATATTAGTTGTAACTTTTGCCTTTTTCCCATCTTTCTCTACTTTTTGAATTTGAACTAAAACCTCATCACCCTTTTTTAGGGATAATTTAGAATCTTGTAAATACAAATAAGCTTTTTTGCAATTTCCAATGTCTACAAAAGCACATTTTAGTCCTCTTGATATTTCTCTAACTATACCTTTATATATTTCATCTTTTTTAGGTATATTGTTATTTTCATCTATATAAAATTCTTTAATCTTGTTATTTTTTAAAACTGCAATTCTATTTAAGTATGGACTTGAATCAATATAAATTTCAGTCATATATTCACCTACAATAATCCAATAGGAATATAAGAGTTATCATGATTAAAATACATTTCAATTCTCTCTATAATTGGAAAGCTATCTTTGTTTAATGATAACAAATTATCCTTTAAAAATTTAGCAACAAGCTGTGATGATAAGTTTACTTTGCTTCCACTTTTAAGCATGGCAACTATTTTTAAATATTCATTTTCAAATATATAATTTAATTCAATAATTGCCTCCTTTAAATCCATCAATGCCTCTGATGTTTTCGTCTTCTTAGATATCATCCATTTTTCCTCATTAATTAAGGCCTTTAACTCTTCATTGCAATCTCTTGAGTCATTTGCTTTTAAATCAATAGTGTATAAACATGCTTCCACAAGAGCCATTGTTTTTTTTATTTTTTCATCTTGTATAAGCTTTGCATCTAAAAACTTCATGTTTTTATCGCTGCATTTATTTAAACTTTTTAAAATCAAATTTTTATCCATTTCTTCTTGTAAATACAAGTCTAAATATTCTCCTTGGGAACACACCCCCACAGGAAGAGGCTGCGCAAATGAACACTCCATATGTGGGTTAAATCCTTTTGAATATTGAACTGGTATTTGACTTCTTTTGATAATTCTTTGGACAGCTTTTAAATAATCTAAATGAGAAATAAATTTAATGCTTTCTCCTTTAGTCAGCTTTATTATGTATCGAACCATCAAAGCACTTCCCTTCAAATTCAGTATTTATCCCACAGCCCATACATTTTTCTCTGCAATCCTTTGTAAGAGTTTCACTTTTAGCTTTTTCATTCTCACATTCAAGATATTTTTTTGACACACCAATATTTATAAAATCCCATGGAAGAATTTCATCATATTCTCTATTCCTAGATGCATAGAAGTTTGGATCTACATTTAATTCATTAAACGCACTTTCCCATGCGCTATATTTAAAGAAATCATTCCATCCATCAAATTTAGCACCATTTTCATAGGCTTTTATTAAAACATCGCATAGCTTTCTATCACCTCTTGCAAACACAGCTTCAAGAAAGCTAAGTTTGGTATGGTGATAGCTTAAATTAATATTTTTTGATAGCTTACTTTTAATGATTTTAACTTTTTCTAGTATATCATTTTGTGATTTTTGATTTGACCATTGAAATGGCGTAAATGGCTTTGGCACAAAAATTGAAATGCTTGCATTTATCTTTAAATTCTTTGATCTTTTTTCTTTAGGTACTTTATAATATTCACTTTTAATGGCATTGCATAAATCTGCAATTGCTTCTGCATCCTCAATTGTTTCATATGGAAGTCCTAACATAAAGTATAGTTTAATTGTTCCCCAACCCTTTAAAAATGCATTATATGAAGCCTCTAATATTTCACTTTCGCTTACACCTTTGTTTATTACATCTCTCATCCTTTGACTTCCTGCTTCTGGTGCAAATGTTAGACCTGATTTTCTTACTCTTTGTATTTGGTTTAAAAGATCAATTGATAAAGAAGCCACTCTTATAGATGGGATTGATAAGCTTATTTTTTCATCTTCATATTGTTCCATCATTTTTTCAACTAAATCATTTAAGTCTGAATAATCACAAGTGCTTAGTGAAGATAAACTAACTTCATCATATCCAGTATTTTGAAGAATTTCTCTTGATTTTTCTAAAATGTCTTCTTTTGATTTTTCCCTTACTGGTCTATAAATCATTCCAGCTTGGCAAAATCTGCAACCTTGAGTGCAGCCTCTAAATATTTCTATTATTACTCTATTGTGCACTATATCAATATATGGAACTATTGGTTTGCTTGGATATGGCGCATCTTTTAAGGATTTTAAAAATCTTTTTTCGATTTTTAAAGGTACATCTTTTTTATTAGGGAAAAAGCTTTTTATGGTTCCATCTTCATTGTACAAAACACTATAAAGGCTCGGAACATAGACACCTTTAACATTTACGCTTAATAAATACAAGAAATCTTGCTTTTTTCCTTTAAATGTTTTATATAAATCAAGTATTTCGTTTATAACTTCTTCGCCTTCACCAATTACAAATATATCTGCAATATCATATAAGGGTTCTGGATTATAGGCACATGGCCCACCCATTATAATTATC
The DNA here is from genome assembly GCA_031549885.1 of Clostridiaceae bacterium. GTDB lineage: Bacteria > Bacillota > Clostridia > Clostridiales > Clostridiaceae > WQUF01. The sequence continues at coordinate 30,295 of JAVBPD010000095.1, read as the reverse complement.
GGATCATCTTCATCTCTTTTACTTGCTTTTAATGAAATATTTGATAAATTTAACATGTTTAAAATATTTGTATAACTCATTTCATATTGAAGAGTAAAACCAAGAAAGTTAAATTTTTTAATTTCATCTTTTGTCTCAAGTGAAAAAAGATGTATATTGTTTTCCCTCATGAGTTTTTCCATATCATCATAGGGAGCAAAACATCTTTCACAATAGGTATCTTCTCTTTCATTAAGAACATGATACAAAATCCTTCCACCTATATGAGACATGCCAACCTCATATACATCAGGAAAACAAAAACAAAACCTTATATCTATATTATTTATATCTTTAATGCACATATTAAGTTCTCCACCAGTATATCTTGCAGGAACCTCTACTTTGTAGAGTATGTCACTAGTAATGTTCATTATTTCACCTCAATTAAGTTTTTAAATATTCTCTTAAGTTTAAATTGCCATAATCTTTAATGGCCTCCATAACTTCTGTTTCATAAATAGTTTCAATTAAGTTCATGGAATTATCTAAAACTAAAAAAACTGTATATTTTTTTCTCTCAATCAATTTAACCATTTCAAGTAGGCTAATGTCAATGTGAACAGAAATAAAAAAATTTTCAATTTTCTTCTTTTTATTAAAAACACTTAGTTTCTTCACAATATCACCTAAAATTATATAGTTTGTCCGTTCAAGCTCTTCTAGACACCAAAGTGAAATAAATGTTCCAAAAATGCAAAGTGAAACATTATGCTTAACATAAGGGTTAGGGTCTAATAATGTAACAAGGTTAAATAAATTAAGCAAAAAAGAAAAAATTATTGATAATATTAACATGTTTTTATATACTTTTTTATAGCTATATTTCCTTGTAAGAAAGCTTGTAAATATCCTTCCCCCATCTAGTGGGAAAAAGGGTAATAGGTTTATTATTCCCAGCGTAAAATTTATAACACACAATTGTTTATTGCCTATAAAATAAAAAAATATACCTAGGATTATATTTGATAATGGCCCTGAAGTATATATTAAAACTTCATCTCTATATGAAGCATACTCAATCTCATAATTTTGCAAAAAATATCCATAAGGTCTAACGCTTACTCTTCCCTCTCTATAGTTTAATAACCAACATACTGCAGTGTGTACTGACTCATGAATCAAGGCCATTAAAAAAGAGATTCCAAAGTTAAATTTGAGTATTACAATCAATGTAATAAATAAATTTAATAATAATAATTTTTTATTTTTCATACTACCCTCTAACTGATAGAGATATTAAAATGAATTTACCTTTATTTTATCATATCCTTCTTTAATCATATTGTATGTCTTTTGAACTATCTCAAATTTTTCTATATGTGGTGGTAAAATACCTTTAAAATAAATATTTTCTTTTACAAAAGATAATATCTCATCACTTTTTTTAGCATCGCTTATTTTCAATATATAACTTCCAAGAGTTAATACAAGTACAATTATCAATTGATATGTGAAAACATTTATTATATGTTTAAGTTTGTTAGGCTTTTTTTTATCATTTGGTGAGTATTTATCTTTAAGTGTACTGTAATATTCTTCAATTTCGTTTGAGTAATCTTCCACTTAATTCACCCCATAAATTCCTATATTTTTTTAAAGAGCATATAATATTTATATTCATTTTTTTTATATATATTCGTTTTTAATAAAAAAGCTCTCTTCAATATAGAAGAAAGCTAATAATTTAAGCTATTTTAAATAATTTCTGCTTCCACAAAAGGCACTTCAATGTCATTATTTTTATAATTCCATTTATGATTTAAATAATTCATAGTATCAATTCTATCTTCAAGTCTTCTTGCAAGCATAGATCTAGATTTATATTTATCAAAAAATAATCTAACAGACATGGCAGCTGGTAGGGCAAATATTCCTCCCCCTGCTGCGGTTACACCTGCTCCTATTGCCATAGCTGTTCCACTTTTTATTGTCCTATAAGATGCATCTTTAACGGCAATGGAAGCTTTCTTTTTTCCCAATATAACCTTTGAACCTTCAGTAGCTACTATAATTAAAAAGGGAATTATGTCAAGTGTGTTATCAATAACCTCTCTAAAAACACCAAATGAATCAAAGAGCCCCAAATTCACAGCAACTTCATCTGTACAAGTTAAACCAGTTGTAATAGTATCAACCAATGTCTCGTTTTTTCGCTTTTTATAGCGTTCTAAAAGTTCGCTGTATGTAGCCATTTTTACTTACCCCCTATTAGCCTTAAAATCGTAATAATAATTAAACCAATTATTATAATACCTGCAAGAAATGTGATTTGACGAAGAGTGTTTTTAGGTGCAGGCTCTGGTTTTTTATCAATTCTCTTTTCAATTTCAATTAATCTATCTTCCAAAGCATCTAATCTTTGTTTAATGTCAACATTTTCTTTTCCTAAACGATCTTGATCATCGCTTAAACCTTCAATGACCATAACCATTTCATTAGAAAATTCTTCAATTAAAGTTTCAACATCCCGAGTTTTAAATTTATCAATAGCATCTTTCAATGCTATTCCAGGTTTTTTAATGACATCAACAAATTTATCGTTCATAACTAAGCCCTCTATCCTTAAAACTTTTTAGCTTTAAATCAAAATTAATGACTTTATTTTACTTCTTTAATTATGTCAATTGTTTTAAAAACTCTAATACAATGTTTGCTGAACCAATATTTGTGGCAAGAGGAGTTTTATGCACATCACACAACCTAATAAGTGCAGAAACATCTGGTTCATGTGGTTGAGCTGTTAAAGGATCCCTGAAAAAAAATATTAAATTTAACTCGCCTGTTGCAACTCTAGCACCAATTTGTTGATCTCCTCCGAGGGGGCCTGATAAAAATTTTGTAACCTTTAACACTGTAGCTTCTTCAATTCTCTTTCCTGTAGTTCCTGTGGCATATAAATTATGCATTTTAAAAATGCTTTCATTTTCTTTAACAAATTTTACAAGTTCGTCTTTTCTCTCGTCATGCGCTATTAGTGCAATATTCATAAAAAAATACTCCTATAATAAATTAAGTGCTTAAAACTTTACATATTATATTATTAATAATTATATTATCCTATTATTTATTTGATTTATCAAATGTATTTTAAATAATTTTTACTTTATTCATATTATTGTTCTAAAGTTTATATTTTAAGCATAACTATTTAATACCTGAATTCCCAAAAATTTAACCTAGGTAATTAAAAAAGTTATATAAATAATATTACGCCTATATCAAAGTGAATTAGTAACAAATTAAAATTTTAACCTAAATTAGAGCATTTGTTTATAACTTAAAATAATAAAAAAAGTTTGTTTTAAACCAATCTTTCTATATTTATACCATCATAGTTTAAAAGACTCCGGGAATTCAGGTTAATATAAAAAGATGGTAAATTCTTATATTCTACCATCTTTGTTAGAAACTATTAAAACATTAGCTTTTTCTTTCTCATTCCAATATTTAATATAAGCCCAAGAGCCATAAAGTTAGACAAAAGAGAACTACCTCCATAGCTTACAAAGGGAAGTGTTACTCCAGTTACAGGCATTATGCCCATAGTCATTCCAATGTTTTGGAAAAATTGAAAAATCCAAAGAGCAGCAATCCCTGCCGTGAAAATTTTACCAAAGCTATTTTTAGCATTTTTTGAAATTCTTAATATTCTGTATATTAAAATTATAAATAATATAATTACTATTATTGCTCCAATTAATCCCCACTCTTCTCCTACAACAGAAAAAATAAAATCTGTTGAAGCTTCAGGTACAAATCCTCCAGCAACTTTCATGCTCTTTAAAAAACCAGTTCCAAATATTTTTCCTGAACCAATTGCAATAATTGATTGTAAAACTTGATAACCTCCATTTTGAGTATCGCTTTTATTAAAAAAGTCTACTATTCTTGATTTCATATATGGTGGTATTATTGGAAAGTTAAGAGCAAATACAATTGCCCCTGCTGTTAAAACTAATAATCCAGTAATCTGTTTCCAATTAGTTTCGGATATAAAAATTACGCCTAAAACCATAAAAAAGCATAGCATTGTCATTCCCATATCTGGCTCAATAACTATGAGTCCCATTGTTATAGCCGCATACCCAATTACTATCATAAGTTCACTTAATTTATTTATCTTTCCCTCAAATTCTGATATTTTCTTAGACAAAAAAATACATAAAGCTATTTTGGCAAATTCTGAGGTTTGAAAACTAAGAGGACCAAAATCAAGCCAACCAGTAGCTCCATTTCTTATTGGAGCTAAAAAAAGCGTAGCAACAAGCATAACGTTAAAAAACCAATAAAGCATCTGTGAATAAACGCCTATTATTGAATAATCAATTAAAATTAAAAAATACATTATAAAAAGTGAGAACACAACCCAAAATATTTGTCTTTTAACAAAGTATAAGCCATAATTTGTATGAGTAGCACTATAAATATTAATTAATCCTATACCAATCAGCGCTAAAACAGTTAATAGAAGACCAAAATCCAAATCTTTAATTATTTTTTTACTTATTAAAAATTTACTCACATTACACCTACCTTATGCAAATAAATTATAGCATAAATAAAATGAATTTATAATTTTTTTTATTAAATTACAATTTTTATACTAACTTTAACAAACATTAATGTCAATATAAAAAGTTATATAAATTAATTTATATAACTAAAATAAAAGGAAATTATAAAGTTCTTTATTATAATTTCCAAAGTTTTTATCTTTTTTTAATACTTTTAATAGGTATATTGGCAACAAGAGCAGGAGAAGTATTATCATCAGTATCTCCTTCTACTTGAGTCATTTTTATTTCAAGCTCTTCTTGATCAACTTCCACATATCTAGAAATTACATTTATTATTTCTTCCCTCATAGCAACTAAAATTTCTGGAGAAAGTTCAACCCTATCATGAATCAATATAAGCCTCAGTCTATCTCTAGCATTTTCTCTTGGAGAGTCTTTTTTCTTTTTGAAAAAATTAAACAACATGAAAAGCCCCTCCTATTTTATGCCAAATAACTTTTTTAACATAAAGATAAATCCTTTTTCAGTTTGAGCGCTTAAATCTTCTATAGGAATATTTTCACCAAGGAGCCTTTTTGCTACATTCATAAAAGCCTTACCAGATAAAGATTCCTCATCAAGCACAATTGGTTCTCCTTTGTTTGTAGAAACTGTTATATTTTTATCATCAGGAATGACTCCTATTAACTTAATAGCTAGTGAATCTAAAATATCGCTTACATCGAGCATTTCTCCATTTTGTGTCATCTGATAATTTAGCCTATTAATAATTAATTGAACATTACTCATTCCCCTAGCGTCAAGTTTTCCAATGACTCTATCAGAATCTCTAACAGAAGTTATTTCAGGATTAACAACAACTAATGCCCTATCTGCTGCTACAACTGCATTTTCAAAACCTTGTTCAATGCCAGCTGGGCAATCAATTATAACATAATCAAAATAAGCTTTTAATTCTCCAATTATTTTTTCCATATCGTTTTTGGTTATATCGTTTTTATCTCTAGTTTGAGCTGTTGGTAGCATGCAAAGATTATTTGGAAATTTTTTATCTTTTACTAAAGCTTGTTTAAGTTTACATCTATTTTCTAACACATCTATTATTGTATAAATAATTCTATTTTCAAGTCCAAGTAAAACATCAAGATTTCTAAGTCCTGTGTCACCATCAACTAAAACAACTTTTTTCCCAATTTTTGCCAGTGCCGTTCCAATATTAGCAGTTGTAGTAGTCTTACCCACTCCACCTTTACCTGAAGTAACTACTATTGCATCTCCCATGTGATTTCTCCTCTCAAAAATAATATTTGTTAACTAAGTATGGCTCTACAATTATAATACCATCCTTTAATCTTGCTATTTCAGGATATTGGAAATCATACCTATTCTCGAACTCTTCTGGTGATCTCGTTATAACAGAATCTATACCTAAAATTCTAGGCATCAGCTTTGATGCAGCAATAACAGCTTGACTATTACCGCTTACACCAGCATAAACATCTCCTCTCAATATGCCAAGAACTATTATATTTCCTCCTGCACGTACTTCTGAATCTTTATTTACATCACCTATAATCACAATATTACCAGAATATTCAATAAGTTGTCCACTTCTAATTGTATTTTTAATGAATTTTGTTTTTCCCTCATATATTCCAACAAATGTTTCTTTTTCTTTTTCTTCTACCATATCTTCAAATATACACTCTTTAATACCATATTCATTAAAGAGAATGCCCTGTAATTCTTCTGAAAATATCTCTTGAAGGTCTTTTAATTGAGTGGTTATCTTTACAACAGAGTTTCTATAAAAACTACTTCCTTTTCTTAACTTCAATCTTAGTACCGTTGCCATCTGATCAAAATCTCTAAATTTATTAAAATCAATAATTATATTCACGCCATCTTTACTACCCTTAATTATTATACCTTCATTCATGTAGATCCCTCCAACTCACTATTAGATAGATTCTACAAATTATTATAAATTCCTTCCATATTTTCTATATCATCATAACTGTTATAAAATATTTCCTGTAATTAATCTGTTAAGTAGATGTTAACTTATAATAATAAAAAAATCCTATAATGAAAAAAGCTTAATGAAGATAATTCATTAAGCCCATTTTCTACTTGCTGTACAATTCATTTATAAAAGAATCCATATCATATTGATCATATCCTTTTAAATGCTGCTTAGGAGTGTACCCTTGGGCTTTTAACTCATCTTTAAAGTAAGCTTCAAGCATTCTTAAAACAACAGGAGCAACGACTCCTCCATGTCCACCATCAAAAATTACAACCGAAAATGCTACTTCAGGGTTATCTGCTGGTGCAAAGCCAGTGTAAACTGCATAACTTGTTCTTCCAATTAAATCTTCAATACCCTCTGCAAACGTTGCAGATCCTGTTTTTCCAGCTATTCTAATAGGAAAATCATCAAACACATCTTCTCCAACTGTTCCATCTTCTCCATAGTTAACCTCTTTCATACCCTCAAGTATTGCTGCATAATCTTCAGGTTTAATATCTAGTTTGCTTAAAGTCTCACTTGTAAAAGATTCTAAAACATTATTATTTGAATCTAAAATATTTTTAACCACATGAACAGATTTTCTTTCACCTTGGTTTGCTAAAGTTGCCATATAAACAGCTAATTGGAGTGGAGTGTATTGGCTCATACCTTGACCAATAGCTGCATTTAAAATATTACCTGGATTTCTAGACTCTTGAACTTTTTGTCCCATAGTATAAATTAAGTTATTATATACATTTGTAAAATTTGCTTCTTCAATATTTAAGCTTTTACACAAATCCATAAACAAATTGTAAACTTTTCCTTCACTTGTTTCAATTGCATCAGCTTTAATTTGTGTTGAAACTTCATCCATTAATTCATTTTTAAGATTTTTTATTTCTATAGAATCTTCATTCGTCACAGCTAAATTTATATTATTATCTTTTAAAATTTGAGCGCATATTGTTGGCCAAAATCCTTCCTTCATATAAAGATTTCTATATGATACATCATTATATGTTTGGCCATAAGCTTCCTCAATTTCAATACCTGTAGAATTTTTTTCGTTTTTAGTAGGGTCAGATCCTAATCCAAACATCCATGCATATTCAGCAAGCTTATTAATTCCTTTTTGCTCCTGCAAAAGATCCCCTATTCTAAAGAAAAAATAGTTATTTGAAACCTCAATTGCCCTTGTGACATTTACATTGCCCATTGAATATGAATTCCAGTCTTTAAACTGATTTTGTGTTCCTGGGTATCTAGAATACCTTAATTCATCGTAAATTGTAGTTCCAGGAGTAATAATACCCTCTGAGAGAGCAGCTACTGCTGTAACAGGTTTAAATGTTGATCCAGGTGAGGTTCTAGTCATAGTCGCATAATTAAAAAATGGTTTTGGCATCAAATCATAAAAATCTTCTCTTTGTCCTGTTTTCTTATTAATAGGGAAGAGTTCATCAAATGATTTTGATATTCCCATTTTCCTAACAAAATTATTATAAAATTCTTGGTAATTTGGAGCGTAATATTCATTGCTCTTTTCTATTGTAAGCTTACCTGGAGCTGCAAAGTCATTTGGATCAAAACCAGGAAGTGAAACAGATGCGAGTATATCTCCAGTTTTAATATCTATCATTACAGCTGCACCTCTTGTTGCGTTACCAGAGTTTGAATCGCTAAATAATATATGATTTTGAAGCCTATGCATCACTTGCTCAAGAGCTTTTTCTCCTACACTTTGGATATCCTTATCAACAGTCAATTGGACATTTTTTCCAGGATATGGACTTATGCTTCCAAGTCCAGATACAACCCTTCCCTCATCATTTAATTTAACAATTCTTCCTCCAACAGTCCCCTTTAAATCATCTTGGAAAGCGCTTTCTATGCCTAAGGCCCCTACATAATCTTTTGATACATCATAACCTTTAAGTTTATAGTCTTCACTATTTTCAGAACTAATACTTCTTAAATGGCCAATTATATTAGATGCAAGTGTACCAAATGGGTATGTTCTAACTGGCTCAGTTGTTATATCGATACCTGGCATATAAGAAAGAGTTTGATTTACTACAGTTGATGTTATTTCCTTTATGTTGTTAGAAATAACTATTGGTGCATATCCTGAAAACATTTGAAGCCTCATAGCTGCTCCTACAATTACATAAGCTCTCTCTTTTTCTTTATCAAACTTTTTAGTTTCTAAACCTAAGCTATTAATAAGGGCTTCAATATCATCTGATAAGCTTGAATATCTATTTTTATAACTGCCCATTATTCTCTTAAAATTTTCAGTATTTGCATCAATATTAAAATACTCTTTAAAATACTCACTACTTCTATCTCTATCTATCTTATATAAATCACACATATCAAAAAAGAAACTCTTATATGAAATATTTAAAATATTATCCCTTATGTACTCATATACATCTTTAGGTGAATATTCTAAAAGCTTCTCATTAATGATTTTATTTACTTCATCTTTTGATTTTCCCTTTAAATCATCTTCAAAATCCTTTCTAACTTTTTCATCTACACCATTATCTAACATGAATCTTAATTTTTGTTGCTTCTTTGCTTCTTCATCACTTGTTGTGAACATGAAGCTATAAGGGTTTTTAGGATTATTTTCATCATATTTTAGCATAAAATCATCTTTTAATTTTTCTTGATTTTCGATCATTATATTCATAACTTTATCAATAGCTGGATAAAAGGATAATTCTGTTTCAGGAGTTTTATTATACACTATAGAATAACTAATTATATTATCTGCAAGTACAACGCCATTTCTATCTAAAATTTGTCCTCTAGGAGCTGGATCTATTAATGTCCTTACAGAACCAGTATCTGCTCTGCTTCTATAAAAATCACCTTTTATCACTTGAAGAAATAGAAGCCTTGCAAAAATAATAATTGAAACAATAAACATGAATATTAATAAAATAGTACTTCTTGAAATACTTATTTTTTTTGTTTTCATAAAATTCACCTCTCTTTAAAATTCCACTCTTTTTTCATTTGATCAGAATTAAAAAATCTGTAGAATGATTTATAAAAGAAAAAGCAAATCATAAAATTTATAATAGATGTGAAAAAAATAGAATACAAATTATAGTCTTGCCTTAACAAAAAAAATATTATAAAAATAAGCCCTGCCCTTAGACAGGAAAAAATAAAAGTCAAAATTGATATTAATAACTTTTTTTCTTTATTTAGCATTTCATTTATTTGAACAACAAGATAAACTACCACTAAATTGCACAAAGGGTTTATTCCAATAACACTTATATGTATTAAATCTTGTATAAATCCTAAAACAAGCGCCAAAATTACTCCATTCTTTTTGCCATAGTAAATTGTATAACATATTAAAAATACAAAAGTAATGCTTCCATAAAATCCATAAATAGATAAAAAAGGCATTATAGAACTATCAAGTATTGGAAATAATAATATCATAGTAAAGAATATTGCTTTTTTCATATTAGTACTCCACATTAAGCTTATCTGAAGGAATAACCACAAAAACTTCTTTTAAATTGCCAATGTCCACAAAAGGTTTTACATCACAAACCTTTTGAAGTTTAACCTTATCCTCTTCTACACTTGTTATCTTTCCTATGCTTATTCCTTTTGGATAAATATTTCCTACACCTGAAGTCACAATATTATCTCCAATATTTACGTCTACGCCAATGGGAATTGTAAATTTACAAATTGCTCTATTTAAATTATCTCTATATCCATTAGCTATTCCACTTTCATTATCAGGAGAGTTGACAGAAGCACTAACTCTAATATTCTCATTAGTTAAAAGTTGTACTTTTGCCACATCCTCTGTAGTTGAAACCACTTTGCCAACAAGCTCATTTATGTAATCAACTATAACCATTTCCTTTTTTATTCCATCTTTTGAACCTTTATCGATAATTATTTGATCAGCGTAAGATCCTATGCTTCCAATGCTTATAATGTTGCAGCCTTTTAATGTATAAAGATCATTATTTTGTTCAAGCTCAAAGGCCTTCCTTAATCTTTCATTTTCAATAGCATAAGACTTTCCCTGTTCAACTTGTTTTTTTAATTCATAATTTTCCTTTTTAAGCATTTCGTTTTCATTTTTAATGTTTGAGAAATTCACAACATTGTCTATTGATGACTTTATTCCATCACCTATTCCATAAAAAAAACCTTGAATCTTACTTAATACAAGTTCGAGCTTACTTTCAACTGAAGATATGGAGCTTCTATTATAAGTATAGCCAATGATAAAAACACATATAATTATCAATGATATGATAATTATTTCAAACAAATGCTTTGGTTTTTTCATAAATTATACTAAATATATTTTATCTTCAATTTCAAATGCTTTGCCAGCACCAAGAGCTACACAATCTAATGCATTTTCAGCTATATGTACAGGCATATGTGTTTCATGGTTTATTAATTTATCAAGACCTTTTAAATAAGCACCTCCACCAGCTAGGGTTATGCCCTTTTCCATTATGTCTGCTGAAAGTTCAGGAGGAGTTCTTTCAAGTGTGGTTTTAATAGCTCCAAGTATAGACAATACGGGCTCATTCAAAGCATCTCTGACTTCATCTTCAGTAATATCTATCACTTTTGGAAGTCCAGAAATTAAATCTCTACCTTTTATTCCCATAGATAAATTGTTTTCAGTTGGAAAAGCAGAACCAATTTCCATCTTTATATTTTCTGCAGTTCTTTCACCTATCATTAAGCTGTATTCTTTTTTAATGTAATTTATAATTGCTTGGTCTAAAGCATCTCCAGCCACTCTTAATGACAATGATGTTACTATACCTCCTAATGAAATTACTGCAACTTCAGTAGTTCCACCGCCAATATCAACTATCATGCTTCCTGATGGTTCTGAAACAGGAAGTCCTGCACCTATTGCTGCAGCCATTGGTTCTTCCATAAGCATTACTTTACTTGCTCCAGCTTGTTTTGTTGCTTCATCTATTGCTCTTTTTTCTACAGCTGTTACACCGGACGGAAAACATACAACAATTCTTGGAGAAGTAAAAGTTTTTTTCGATATCTTTTCTATAAATTTTTTAATCATTGCTTCAGTCATATCATAATCAGCTATAACACCATCTTTAAGTGGTCTAATAGCTGCTATATTGCCTGGGGTTCTACCTATCATCTGCTTTGCTTCAAGTCCTACTGCCAACACTTTTTTTGTATCATTATTAATTGCGACAACAGACGGCTCTCTTAATACTATACCTTTATTTTTTACATATATGAGAGTATTTGCTGTCCCCAAATCAATTCCCATATCTCTTGAGAAATTAAAAATCCCAAACATTAAATAAACTCCTTTCAAAATTCACAAAGTTTTTTTTCATTTAAACTAAAATATCCCATTTTCCCTATAATAATATGATCTAGTAATTTAATGTCTAATATTTTGCTACATTCAATTAGTTTTTTTGTAACTATAATATCATTTTCACTTGGTGTTGGATCACCAGAAGGATGATTATGAACTAAAATTATAGAATCTCCTCCATTTCTAAAAGCATGTTCAAAAACTAGTTTTGGATTTATTATTGATGAATTATAATCGCCTTTTGAAATTAAAATCATCCTTTTCAAATGCTTTTTCACATTTAACACTAATATAAGTATTTCTTCTTGGGTCTTACCTTCAAAATTATTTTTTAAAAGCTGCATGACATGTTTAGGGCTTGATAAAGAAATTGCTTCTTTAGGTTTAAATTCATTATATCTTTTTATTATTTCGCCAATTGCTAATATTTGTGCAGCCTTTATTTCACCTATTCCGGCTATTTCTGTAAGTTCTTCAATGCTAGAATTAAATATTCCATTAAGCCCTTCAAATCTATATAAAAGTTTGTTACTTATGTCTATCACATTTTGGCTTTTAATTCCTTGTCTTAAAACCAATGAAAGTAATTCTGCATTTGATAAATATTCTGTCCCATGAAGCATTAGTTTTTCAAATGGTCTTTCACATTCAGGCATATCTAAAATTTTATAATTATTCAATTTTTTTGCTCCCATAATCTATTTTCTTATATTATTAACATCTTGATGGGACTATAATCTAATAATAATTTAATTTTATAACTTCAATTTATATATATCAAGTAATTTGAGCTAATTAACTAATAAAATATATTTAAATTAATAATTAGCATTTTATTGAAGAATATACTTATTTTTTTTTATATTTTATATTAGTTTCCATTAAAAAAATAATTAAATTATTAATTAAATTTTAACTTAACAGTAATTTTTATGCTTTTTAATTAAGAATTTTGTACTTTTAAGACATAATATATTTATTTATTAAGTTATATAATATTATATAACTAATTAATTTAAAATTTAATATATTAAGGTATATTATAAAAACATTTATTACCAAATATTAAGTTAATATTAATAATCAAATAAATATTCATTTATTCAACATATTTAATAAAATAATCAGGGGGTTAAAAAATGTTAAATTCATTAGAAAAAATCGAATTAAATGATTTTGAAAAATTAGAAGAAGTAGTTGCTCCTATGTGCTTTGGTGCCGTATTTGGTAAAAAAATAATTAATGTAAAAAATAATATAAAAGATTCTACAAATACTACCATTAATAATATATTTAATTTTAACTTTAATTTTAAATAATAGTATAAATTAAATATATTTTTTAGTTAATATGCGTCTAAAATTTATTATCTTAAGACTATAATAAAATATTTTTAATATATAATTATATAATTTATTTATAATTATTTTGGAGGTAATTTTATGGTTAAAGTTAATAATTTAGAAGCTATTAATATGAATGATTTTGAAAAATTAGAAGATACTGTTGCACCTTCTTTTTGTGCGCCAGTTATGAAAACAGTAACAAACTATAATTATAATATCAAAGTAACAAATAACGTTTCAAATAGTTGCGGAACTACTGTAAATAATTGTTTTTCATTTTAATAAATTAATTTAACTAATAATAGGTATTATTCCGAATGTCATTGGGATTAATACCTTTTTTTTCTTATTCTTTCATTCTTTTTTATTAATATTTCATGATCTTTTTAATTTCCATAAAAATCAAATTGATATATAATCTATTTATCTAAACCTTAGACGTTTTTAACTGGAGGTATTTCGATGAAATCAAGTTTTGAAAAAGTAGATTTAATTGATTTTGATAAGCTGGAAGATACTTCTGTACCAAGTGTTTTGAATTATTATCCAACAAACTGCATATTTAATGTGTCAAGCAATGCATTTAGAAGCTTAGCTACTTCTATTACAAATATCATTAATAAAATTAATTGGTCTTAGTTGACCTTTTTTTATTTGAACAGTTAATTATATTTTAGTATAAAATTTATCATTTTTATGCCTAAAATTTTTTATTATTAAGAATTTAATATATAATTTTCTTTATTATTGTAAGTTGGAGGGTAAAAACTGTGAAAAACTCAAATAAAGAAATTATTAATTTAGATGATTTTGAAAAATTAGAAGAAGTAGTGGCGCCTTGTTGCCTATACAATTATATAGCAAGAATGTCATCATATAGAGCATCCTACTATAGGCCGTCATATCAGCAAACACAAGCTTACATAGCTGAAGTTCCCCCAGGAAATTACACAGCAGCATCAGCACAAATACCCCAAGGTAGTATTCCTTCTGGATATTCAATTCCTTCAGGTTATTAAAATAATTTTATAGAATTATTGACAAATTTACATAATGTTAATTTTATTTTCTGAAAAAGTGCTGTATATATTTATTTAACTGCATTTGTTGTGTTATAATAGCATTACTTAACCTATCAGGAGTATATATATGATAACTTTGACAGTTTATAAACACAGAAGAAGAAGAAGAAGATATGCAAATGCTAAAGGTAAAATATTAAAGTTATTAATAATTCCAACAATCATAATTTTATCATTCTTACTGTACAAAATTAAATTTTTTACAATAATAGATGGAGAGACTAAATTTAAAATCATAACATTTTCAAATACATATCTTGATGAACTATCAAAAAAGAAAATTTCCATAGGAAATCAAGACAAAACCTCTATTGATGCAAAAAGCAAAATTAAAAATGGTTCTACATTTATAATAAATAGAAATTACAATGTAAAAATTATTTATGAAGGAAAAGAATTAAATGTAAGTACCAATGCCAATAATTTACTTGATATGCTTAAAGAAAATAATTTACCCATCAAGAATACGCAGACATTTAGCATAGATTTAAAATCAAAACCTAAAGATGAAATGACACTTGTAATTGACAACATTGAAACAAAACAAGTATCAAAAAATGAATCAACAATTGCATCAAGTAATTCAAATACTAGTGCTCAAACAAAGCACGTTGTTTATGAACAGACATATAAAAATGGCATTCTAATTGATGAGAAAATAATTAATGAAAAAATAATACCTACAGAAAGAAAATATGCAATAGTAACTCCAACCCAAGATCCAAATAGTATACATGTCTTAGTTAACAAAGACTATAAATTAAGTAGCACATTCATACCTAAAAATCTAGTAATTCCAGATGTAAATTTTGCTACCACTTGTAGTAGTGGCGAAAATCAATTATCTCAAATAGCTGCAACTGCACTTCAAGATATGTTTACTGCTGCAAAGAATGATAATTATGATTTATACATGGTTTCAGGTTATAGATCCTATGACACTCAAAAAACAATTTATAGTCCTGGCGATAGCTATACAAATCAACCTGGCGCAAGTGAACATCAAACTGGTCTAGCAGTAGATGTAGTGAATAGTGAAGTTAACAATGGTTTATCTACTAATAATTTAGCCTTTTTTGCTGATTCATTTAATATTAGCAAAGAAGGACAATGGCTCTTAAATAATTCATGGAAGTTTGGATTTATTTTAAGATATCCAAAAGAAAAAGTTGATATTACAGGTATTAGCTTTGAATCATGGCACTTTAGATATGTTGGCAAAGATTTAGCAAAAGAGCTATATGATCTAAATGAAACTTTAGAAGAATATAGCAATTTATATAATACAAGTAATAACAATTCATATACCCTCAAATAGCACAAAAAAACAGCTGTATTTTACTACAGCTGTTTTTTAAAAAGAAAATATTCTATTATAAATTTTTGTATTGCTTACATAAAAGCTATTAATATACTCAAATAACTTAATTCTATCTTCCTTTGTAAAATTCACTTTTTTATTTCCATAAACTTCTCGATTAAATTTATATATGAAATTTATAAATATTTTTTTAATTTCTTCATCGTTGATGGTTTCTGAAAACTCTAAATTTGTTTCATCGTTATTTTTTCTATATCCAATTTTATTTAAATGATTTAAAAAGTAAACGTGACAGTAACTTATATTTTGACTATTTATAAATTTATTCTTTCTATAAATAAATAACAAATATTTAAATGAAAAAAACAAAATGCTCAGCAAAGATAAAGTAAAGGGTGCCTTTATATACCATTTTAAATCATCCATAGTTTTTAATATACCTTTAAAGTTTATTGAATCATTATTTTGTGTTTCATCAGCATTGTTTTCACTAGAAGAATTATTATTGCTATTGGCTGAAGTTTTATTGTGAAAATACTGCTCTTCATCTTCAATAGGAGCTAAAGGAATGGGAGTGTTATTTTGTGCAAATTGACTGTCAAGAGCATCAACTTCAGGAACCGCATCAACTGAAATCCACATATTATTGCCAACCCTAGCTTCTGCCCAAGCATGCGCATCTTTATTTTTCACAATATAAGCTCCACTTTCATCTTTATTATCTTTAACCATGTAGCCTTCTACATATCTAGATTCTATGCCAGCAATCCTTAACATTATTACTGCACTTGTAGCAAAATAAGTACAATAACCTTTTTTAGAAGTGTTAACAAAATAATCTACAAATTCTCTATCTTTTGGTACAGGGCTAACATTCAAACTATACTTACAATTCGTTCTAAGGTAATTAACTATTTTGTTTATCTTTTCACTTTTGCTATCTTCATCATTAATTATTTCATGTGTTAAATCCATTATGTCTTGAGAAATATTAGGAGGCAATTCTAAATATCTTCTTTCTTTTCCTATATAACTATCATCAAATAAAAAACCTTGAGTATAATAATTGAAACTATAGAAAGTATTAACATTATTGCTCTCACAAGTAAAATCATTTGTATTATATCTAATATTGTCATTATCATATTCAAAAGAGTAAAGAGGAGCTGCTAATCTCCTATTTCCAGCTTGAGATAAATTAACTACTGCGCTAAAAGGACCGGTTAAAGTAGGAGGATATTGTAGCACCATATCGTTTTCTTTTGTAGAAAAGCTCTTAAATGTATTTTTCCATGAATTACCGCTATAATAATCCCTTGTTCTTGCCCTCAAATACTTTATAGGGCCCTCTGTCTTTAATGTAAGAACTGTTCCTTCGTTTTGCTTTAAATCTCCTCCTAAAAATACCTCTTCCTCATTAAAAGCTATTAATGAAGTGCCTGAAATTACTTTTTTTGTGTCAGCAATTTTAAGGAAATCTCTAATGTCAGTACTTAAATTAGATCCGATATTTGCCATTTTAAGCTCATAATTCATAGACATATCGCTTGAATTAAAGACCATAAATATAGAGAAGCTTATAAAAACAAATCCCACAATAAATATAATTGAACGATAATTAACCTCTAATTCATTTTCACTTTCAATAGTATTTAAATACCTTTTAATAAAATAAATTACAACAATATTAAATATCAAAATAAAAGTAAATAAATTAATATTGTTTATAAATTCTGACCTAAATCCAGCATAATTTAAATAAAACCCAATTGCTAAAGTAAAAATAAATATAATCATCTGAAGCTTTCTATTGCATAACATCATAAATAGCCAAACAATAAGAGGTAATATAATAAACCAAAGAGATTTAATATAACCAAACTCAATAATCCTTCTTGCATAAATATTGCTAATTAAATAAAGTGCCTTATTATTTAAGTCTAAAATAAACTCAAATATATTGTCCCAATTTAAATATATTATATAAGTTAACACCCCTAAAAAACTTATTACAAAAACAAACTTATATATTTTTTTTGGTATTTTTTTTATAATTTGTGAAAAAATATAATAAACTAACATAGACCCTAATACGATAAAATTTAAAGTGTAAAAACCAAAATTATTTATGTTATAACAATTAAGAAGCAATACATTTATCAGGATAATGTTTATATAAACCAATATATAATTTAACATAGAATACCTCCTTAAAGTATTATATCGTTAAACGCATATGCTTTTATCTGCAGAGCTTTCAGTGATTCAATGACATCCACAGGACTTTTTCCTATGTGAAAAACAGAATACTTAGATATGCTAGATTTATTTAAATCATCTAAGTTTAAAACAAGTTCCTTGTTTATTATAGGTGTAAATAAAAATATTTCCTCATACTTTTTATAATTTTGAGCATCAGAAATTAGTCTATCTACAACATGTATTCCATCCTCAATTGTTTTTTTCAAAAAATATTCTAATAACATTGTAAAATCATTATCAGACCTTATTGAGAAAATCTCTATATTTTCCGAAAAAACCCGCAAGTCAACACTTTGCCCCTTAGACAAATATAAACTAATAACTGAGCAAACTAAAGAAATCATTTCTTCGTCGTTTTCATGTTTATTTAAACCATAATCATCTTTATTCATATTGAGAATCATCAATTGATTGCCACCAGATATATTGTTATAATCTTTAACAAAAAACTCGTTATGCTTTGCCGACAGTTTCCAATGAATCTTTTTTATTGGATCACCAACAGAATATTTTCTGATATTCTTTATTTGAATTACATCTTCTACAGAACCCTTATTTATACTTTCATTATTAAATAAATAACTACTATACTTTATATACAAATTTAAATTTTTAATATTTGGATATACTTTAATTTTATACTGCTTATATACTAATTTTCTAAAAGTAAATATATTTAAAAAATCCATAAAATACATCTGAAAATTTTTTAAAATGTATTCACCTCTTTTTTCAAAATACATTATTACATTGCAATTAACATTAGATCTATAAAATAAATCTGGAACAATAGTTTCTACTTCTTCATCATTTATTTTATATGAGAGCTTTAAATAAAAAATAGGAAGTCTAAAATTATTTTGAACAAAAATCTTAACATTCTGCCTTTCTTTAACTTTTAGAATCAATTCAGTTTCACTAAATTTAGCATTGGTAAAATTATAAATTAAGATAAGATACAAGAGTTCAATTATTACTATTATAGTTACACCATAAAATATGGTATAAAATATTTTTTCATTAATAAATAACTGCAAAGTAAATAAAATAATGTATATAATAATAAATCTAAACTTTACTTTTACCATAAAATATTCCTAACTTTCTGGTACTATTGTAGATTTTAGGATGTCAAGCAAAATTCTTTCATTATTAAATTTATTAATTAAAGCATTTTGGCTTGGTATTAACCTATGCGAAAGTGTAATTATAACATTATTTTTTACATCTTCAGGTATTACAAAATCTCTTCCAGAAATAAGCGCAGTAGCCTGTGAAATTCTTTGAAGAGCTAAAGTACCTCTAGTGCTAACGCCAAGAATTAAATTATTATTATATCTTGTTTTATCGATTATATTGAGAATATATTTATTTATTTTATCTGACACATAAACTTCTCTGCATTTTTTTTGCAATTGAATTATTTCTTCCCTTGTTACAACAGGTTTTATTTTATCCATTGGATCAAATTCTCTGTATGTTTTTAAAATAATTTCTTCATGATCTTTTGATGGATATCCAATAGAAATCTTTATCATAAACCTATCTAGTTGAGCTTCAGGAAGCCTAAATGTCCCTTCATATTCTATAGGATTTTGTGTAGCTATAACCATAAAAGGTGGATCAAAAAAATAACTTGTGTTCCATTCTGTAAGCACACTTTCTCCCATAACTTGCAAAAGAGCAGATTGTGTCTTTGCAGTTGCTCTATTTATTTCATCTGCTAAAACTAAATTTGCAAAAATTGGTCCCTTCTTAAATTCAAAATTTAGTGTTTGTGGGTTATAAACAGATACACCAGTTATATCTGTAGGAAGCAAGTCAGGAGTAAATTGTATCCTATTAAACGATAGATCTAAACACTTTGCCAAAGCCTTTGCCAGTGTAGTTTTCCCAACTCCTGGCACATCTTCTATTAAAACATGACCATCACCAATTAAAGCTTTTAGAATATTTATAATAACCTCACTTTTTCCAATAATTACCTGACTCATATTGCTTATAATTTTATTTAAAGTATTAACATAATTTAATTCCATCTTAAGATGCCGTTTAAATATATAACTTAAACTGCTTCTCCTCTCTCATTTTATAGTTACTTTTTAAGTATCTGTTTATAGAATAGTTTTATTATATTATAATGTAAACAAGCCTAATTTGCATTAGGCTTTTTATATTAATTTATCTTTTTTTAATTCCTACAGCCACAATCTCATTAATAGAAGAATATGTATCCTTATAAACAAACTTATCCTCTAAAATATTTCCATTTTTATCATAAGTTATACGATAAATATCACAAATTACACCATCTCTCGGTTTCACCCTTGTCTCAAAAATACCTTCATTTAAATTTGGGTCATCCACATATATGGATTTAGCAGGAATAATCTTCTTATTTGTGCTATAAAAATCATAAGTTCTTCCTTTGAGAAATGAAACATCTGAATAAACACTAAAAGTAACATTTTTATTTTTCACTGATCCTTTTATATAGATTGGGCAATCATAAATATTCTTAAATTTAAAATCTATTAATCCATATACAATTGTTGCATCTAATCCTTCTGGAACATAATTAACTGGAAAACTATGATGTTGTCTCATAGTAGGTTGTATATTTGAACGAAGTATAGCCCCATATAAAGTACTTGACACTTGGCATATTCCTCCTCCATATCCTTGCTCAAGTTTTCCATGCAATATTTCAGGAGCAGGAAAATAACCTCTATCTCTAGAAGTGTCGCCAACAACGTCATTAAAGCTAAATGTTTCACCAGGCAAAATTATGGTGCCATTAATAGCAGCAACTCCTTTTTCAATATTTTTTACTCTTCCTTCTTGGGAGTTTCTTAAATTTGTTGTAAACGATGATAGAGCACCATTTATTTCCTTTAACATATCATATTTAATCTTCGCTTTGACTACTTTGACGGGTATATAAATACTTATATTTTCATCATTATAATTATTAATACAAGCTTTAATTCTATTGCCAAGTTCAGCATTATCTACTGCAATACCATCTTCTTCTTTAGTTAATATAAACTTTCCTTGATCAATATTTAACTTGGCATTTATTGGATCCTTATAAATTTTTTTCAAAAGATTATTTAGCTCATTATTTAAACTAGAATCATCCATTTCCACTTTAAAATCAAAATCTACCCTCTGTTTTTTAAATAAAATTTTAAACTTATTAATAATAGATGCATCTTTTCCATAAGACATTGCCTCATCAAGCACATTTTCAATATTAGTTTTCACTCCTAATTTGCTTAATCTCAAAAAATAGTGTAAATTATCATAGTTTAAATTAATCTCTTTATTTTTTATTTTATCTATGTAACTTAAATTTATTACTTGTAGTGCTTCATTTCTTTTCATCCCTCCAACATCAATATTTTTAATATATATACAAGGATAAATTAAATTATTCCAGTAATTTATAGATTGTATAATTCTATAAATACAAATGCTTATTGTTAAAACCATTAAAGAAATTATGCTTACTATTATAATTTTTCTTTTGCTCTGCTTAACATTTAAATTAATGGAGTTCATAAAATTCCCCTTTACTATACATTGTTATTCTAAAACTCACCTTACAAATATTTTATATATTAATATTTTTTTTAGAACAAAAAAATTAAAAGACTTATTTTTATAAAAAGATTAATAAAAAATAAGTCTATTTTAAAGTTATTTTTTTTTATAAGTAATTATAACAGTTTCACCTTCGATACAGTCTTCTCCAATTTTAGCATTTAGATTTTTTATCAAATCCATATTTGTAATTAATACTGGTGTTATTAAAGACTTAGCCTTTTTCAATACTAAATCCCTATCAATTTTAATTATTGGTGCACCTTGTTTAACCTTTGTATTTTCTTTACAAATCCTTGTAAACCCTTCTCCATTTAGTTGAACTGTGTCAATGCCAATATGGACTAAAATTTCAACGCCATTTTCAAGTTTTATACCAAATGCATGATTAGTTCTAAATATCATCGATATAATTCCATCACAAGGTGAAACAAAAGTATCTCCAATGGCATCAATTGCTACTCCATCACCTGCCATTCTTTCAGCAAATACTTCATCTGGAGTATCTGATAGGTCAATGGTCTTGCCTTTAACTGGTGACACTAAATTAAATGATTGTTTATTGCCAAAAAAATTAAATATATTTATCATCCCCTTAAGCATAGATAATTAATTTTAAACTATTATGTGTTAAAAATAAATAAAAAATGCCTTTAGGAAAAAAATAAGCATTTTTTAATTCCTATCTGGCATTTCTAGTAATCACCCTTGGAATAACTTGAACTTTTGAACCATTGGTATTTAGGACATTAGTAGTATTTATTTCACTATTATTTATGCTGTCATTAGTGCTGTCTATACTATTGGTACTATCTATGTTATTAGTAAGGTTGCTTTGATCTGTTGTGTTAGTTATTGTTGTAACTTTAGTACCTTTCCTTATTTTTTGAGACCTTCCATTATAAGTTTGCTTGTACAATAGTTTTTCAACAACTTCATTATCTTGATCTTTAGATTGTAAATATACTTCTACTATTTTTTTAGGTAAAGCAGTTTGAATTACTTCAGTTTTACCATACTCCAAGGTGCTATCATCAATATATATTGTATTTTGAGTTGAATTTGCATCAGATTCTGTTATATCCTTTACTAAAGGAGTGTATGTTTTTCCTTTTAATTCTGATATATCAGAATATATGCTTATTGTAAGTATACCGTTTTGAACAGCACTTTCAATATAAATAGGCGATTGATATTTATTTGTAAATTTCAAATCATTTTTATTATAATTTATAATAGCTTCCATTCCATAAGTAACATAATCAACAGGTTCACTGCCTTTGCATCTTTCATTAGGTATAATTCCTGCCCTTAAAATTGCATCGAATAACACAGCAGCAGATTCAGATATACCAAAATAATCTTCTCTTTGCACTCCATTTACAGCTTTAGTTAAAAGCCTATAGTCGCCATTTGATGGATCACCAATCAATTCATTAAAGCTAAATTTTTCATTTGGATATATCAGTGCTCCATTTAAATTGTTTGATATTAATTGAATATTATAGAGTATACCAGCATCATAATCATATTGATACTTATAAATTGAACTCTCAGATAATTTTCCATTAATTTTACTTAAAATTTCACGAGTGATTTTGGGAGTAGTAGTATCCACAATAGCATCTAATTCTATGTTATTATTATTAAATTCTTCTATTTTTGATTTTAAAACGTTAAATAACTCATCTTTTTTAAGCGTTTGACCATTTATTTCATCAGTTATCTTTATGCTATTATCTTCAATTTTAATTGAAGCATCCACAGGCTGTTTTTTTATAGCATCTGCAGTTTTATCAATGAATTTATTCAATTCATTTAAGTTAAAATTATATTTTAAAGTTAATTCTAATGTCTCTCTTTTTTTGCCTATAATTTGACTTACTTTAGTAAAAAAATCTCTATTTTTCATAAAATTAATAGCATCATTAGCTACTTCTTCAGTATTAAATGTTGGATTTAGTTTTGAAAAAGATATGGTATTGCTCTGTCCATTGCTCTTTATAGTTATTGTCTTTGTACTCATCTGGTTACCAAATTCTTCATTTAATGATTTTATTAAATCTTCTTTCGTATAACGCTCGTAACTTTTCCCATTAATTGTAACGCCAGGATAAACCAATATATCCCATTGCTTCACTAAATTATATTCATTATTAAAGTACATTGCAGTTACAACTAAAATTATTATAAATGATATTACAGCTAATAATATATATTTATATTTAAAAAATGAACTTTGCTTTGTTTTAACAGAAGTTACAGCTACTTCTTTAGACCTTAATGCAGAAGCTTCTATTGTAAAGCCTAGACTGTTTGTTTCATCGAAAAAAGGATCTAAAGGAGGTTTGTCATTTTTAGATATACCTTTAAAAGAAGTTATATCATCAAGCTTTATTTTTTCTATTTGAGTTTCATCTAAAGATATATTCTCATCAATAGAAGGTACATTACTTTCCAGTGAATCATCAACTTTATTGTTTAATGTAGACAGCTTTATCTCCTCCTATTCAATACTTTATCTTCACTCATTAGTTTCCAAATTTATTTTATATTTAACATAAAACAATTTCAATATTTTATCTTAAAATGGCATAAAAAGTACTGGTATGAGTATATTTAAAATTAAATATACTCATTTTGTTCCCTTTATTACATATCCAGGATTTGCATTATAAACATCTGAATATAAATATTCATCTTTTATTACATTTCCTGAATCATCCAAGGTCTGCATAAACACATCCATTTTATAACCATTAGTAGGAGACTGCTCAACTTTCATGTACCCCTTAGGTTTGCTTGAATCTTTTATATAATTTGGTGCCCCTGGTGCCCAAGATGAAACTTGCACTGAATAAGGTTTATATTTTAATCCATCCATAGTATTTGTGTCTCCATAAAAAGATATTGTCAAATCTTGGCCTTCTAAATTTGCATATATATAAATTGGAGCATCGAATTCATTTTTAAATTTTAAATCCATAACTCCATAAAATACCGCTGCATCAAGTCCTTTTGGAACATACCAAATTGGCATTGAATGAGGTCCTCTTTCTAGAGGCTTTATATTTGCTCTCATCATAGTACCATAGAGGGTTGTTGACACTTGACAAACCCCACCACCATAGTCTTCAACTGATCTCCCATTAATAAAAGAATGTGATTTTACATATCCTTTTTCAGGAAGCGAATCACCAACAGTATCATTAAAGCTAAAAGTTTCACCTGGAAGCACAATGGTTCCATTTAAATCTTTAGCTGCAACTCCCATATTAATTAATCTAACGTAACTAGAATCATTTGTAGTAAAAGTAGCTATCACACCATTTACCTTTCTTAAATTATCACCAGTAATTTCAGCTATGCTTTCGTTCAATGGTGCTATAACATTATTATTTTCATCATTTATATTTGAAGCTACTTCTTTTAATTTAGCAATTAACTCATCCTTTTTTAATGATATACCCTTTATATCATCTGTAACAATAATCTTGTCATCCTCAATTTTCAAACTAGCATTTGCAGATTCTTTAAAAATTTCGCTTTCTATTTGATTTACAAGCTCTAAAATGGCGGTATCATTGTACTCATAATTTAATTGAATATTATGTTTTTCATATTCAGTTAATTTATTAATTAAGATAAATTTATTCAGTAGACTTTCATTTTTTTTATAATTATAAGCTTCCTCTAAGACTTTATCAATGTTATATTTTGGCTCTAAGCTAGAAAAGTTCAAAATATAATTTTTATCAAAAGCTGTTATGTTTATATTTTTTTTATCAATTGTTTCTAAGTAATCTTTCTTCAATTCTTCAAATAATTCATCTTTAGTGCATTTCCCTAATTCTTTTCCATTAATAAGCACTCCAGGATAAACAAAATTCTCATAACTTTTAACAGCGTAACGAACATAAAAATAGCAACTAATAACAATGAGCAAAAGGCCTAAAAATACCATGACAATAATAGATATTCTTTTTTTATTCATATTTCCTTCTTTTAAACAATTATTATTTTCAATTTCTATTTTGTTTTCTTCTGTTTCAAACATTTTATTTACATCCTTTAAAAGATATAGTAAAGCCTACTTTTTGTAAATTATTAGCATCAAATATACTGCAAAAAAGTAGGCATAATTTTTAGTTGCAAATTACTTAAATTGTTAAAAATATATTAATGCGAATTATAACTATCTGAGTGTAAATATTCGGTTTCTATAACATTTCCTGAACCATCTACAATATTTAAATAAGCATCCGCTGATAATGGGCCAGTTGAAACTGAATAAGGCTGATAATCAAGGCCATTCATCAAGCTTTTATCCCCATAAATTGTAATTGTTAAGCTTTCACCATATAAATATGATTCAATATATAATGGTGCATCATATGTATTTTTAAACTTCAGATCCATTACTCCATAATAGACTGCAGCATCTAATCCCATAGGAACATACCAAATTGGCATCATGTGAGGTCCTCTTTCTGTGGGCATTATGTTTGCTCTTAAAAGTGTTCCATAAAGAGTTGTAGATACTTGGCACACACCTCCACCATAGTCTAAAACAGATTTATTATCTATATATGCATAAGATTGCAAATAACCTTTCTCGGGAAGAGAATCCCCAACTCTGTCATTAAAGCTAAATGTTTCACCAGGAAATATAAGTGCGCCATTTAAATCATTTGCTGCTATGCCCATATTAACTAGCCTTACATGATCTGTGTCTGAAGTAGTAAATGTAGCTATAACTCCATTTACTCTTCTAAGTAAATCTCCTGTAACCCCCGCAACAGTTGAATCTATTGGTGCCTCAACATTAAGATTAGTAGAATTAGAATCTTTTGCTATTTCCTTTAATTTTGCAATTAGAGCATCTTTATTTAAAACTGCTCCTTTAATATCATCAGTTACTATAGGCGTGCCATTTTCTAGCATAAAGGTTGCATCAACTGGATCTTTTGCCACATCAGATGCTATTTGATCAACAAGAGAATTTATAGCTTCATCATTATTAAAGTTATATTTTAAATACAAGTCTGTATTTTCTTCCTTTGAAAATAAATTTGTTATCTGCATGTATTTGTTGAACATATTTTCATCTTTTTTATAATTATAAGCCTGATCTGAGATCTCATCAATGTTATATTGTGGATTTAAATCGGAAAAATTTAGCACATAATCCTTGTCGTCTGCTTTAATATTTATGCTCTTATTTAAAACTGGATCTAAATACTGCTTTTTTAAATCATCTTTAAGCTCAGCTTTAGTTATTTTAGAAATTTCCTTTCCATTTACAAAAACTCCAGGGTATATATAATTATCCCAACCTTTCACTTTATTGTAAATATGATAATATGCTCCTAAAGAAGACAGTATTAGTATGCCTAATATTCCACCAATAATTATATATTTTCCATTTTTCTTTTTAATTATTTTTTCTTCATGTTTTTCAGAAATTTCGCTTAATTTTGATAAATTATTTGTTTTTACATTTATTATTTCAATATTTTCACATTCACTATTTAAGTCATTATCATCGTCTAAAGAAGGCTTTATTTCTTCAATCATAGTGCTATCTTCGTATAAAATACCATCTTCATTAACATCGTCTATTTTTTGCACGTTATCCCCTCATTTCTAAAAACTGAATATTTCTATCAAAAATATAATTTAATTTTATCCTTATAACTATTTTATATTTTTTATATTACATATACAAGGAATAATTTGTATTTATTCTTAATTTTATTACTTTATTATTCACATTGTTTTGCATTTTATTTATAGTTTAAATATGCAAATTAAATAATACCTTATGTTATACTATACAAGAGGTGATTATTAATGAACATAGAAACTGATAAATTAAAACAATTATTAACGGATATCTTAACTACTCCAAGTCCAACAGGCTCCACATATAAGGCAATTAATTATATTAAAAGCTATTTAGAGGAATTAAAAGTTAGTTATGTTGAAACAAATAAAGGTGGTTTAATAGCGACAATTGAAGGAGAAAACAACTCTTATCAAAGGACTATCTCAGCTCATGTTGACACTTTAGGAGCTATGGTTAAAAATATAAAACCAAATGGCAAAATTGGCATTTGTCAGCTAGGTGGTTACATGTTCGAATCAATAGAGTGTGAAAACTGTATAATAGAAACTTTAAATGGAAAAAATTATTCTGGTACTATTTATACTACTAAACCATCTGTTCATATACATGGAAATGATGCAAGAGAATTAAAAAGATCTCAAGAAAATATGGAATTAATTCTTGATGAAAAGGTTTTTTCTAAAGAAGACGTTCAAAAGTTAGGCATTAACATTGGAGACTTTATTTTCTTAGATCCTAGAACGAAAATCACTGAAAGTGGTTATGTTAAAAGCAGGCATCTAGATGACAAAGCAAGTGTAGCTGTCATGTTATATGCTATTTATCATTTTGTAAAAAATAATGTTAAATTACCATTTACAACCAACTTTTATTTTACAATATATGAAGAGGTTGGTCATGGTGCTGCGTCTTCAATACCTGAAAATACGCAAGAGTTTTTGTCAATAGATATGGGAGCACCTGGAGAAGGTCAAAACTCAAGCGAATACGATGTTTGCATTTGTGCAAAAGATTCATCTGGCCCATACGATTTGGAATTCAACAAAAAGCTTTTAAGTTTATGTAATGAAAACAATATTGGTTATAAAATCGATATTTATCCGTATTATGGATCGGATGCATCTTGTGCCCTTAGAGCTGGATGGGATATAAAAACTGCATTAATAGGCACTGGAGTATATGCCTCTCATAGTTATGAGAGAACTCATATGGATGGTATAATAAATACATTGAACCTCACTTTATTATACTGTCAAAGTAAATAATACTAGGACATTTTTTCATATAAATAGTTTAAGGAGATCTTTTATGATTTGTGAAATTCTTACAATTGGCACCGAAATACTCCTTGGAGACATTTTAAATTCAAACTCACAATATCTTTCTGAACAATTAGCAAAACTTGGCATTGATGTCTATAAGCATACTTCAGTAGGAGATAATGAAGAAAGAATATTATTAGCTTTAGATGAAGCTTATAAAAAAAGCGATCTTGTTATTACTTCTGGGGGATTAGGGCCAACAACTGACGATTTAACTAAAGAAGTTTGTGCAAAATTTTTTAATAAAAAGCTAATAATTCATGAAGAATCGCTTCAAAAAATAAATGAATTTTTTTATAGATTAAAGGGAGATTTCCCAAAATCTAATGAAAAACAAGCATACTATATAGATGGTTCCATGGTAATTCCAAATAATAATGGAACTGCTCCAGGTTTAATTTATGAAGATAATGGCTCAAATAAAAAATTAATAATACTTCCTGGTCCACCAAGAGAATTAAAATTAATGTTTGAGGAATCAATCTATCCATATCTTAAAAATTTTTCTAAATATATCATTGTGTCTAAAATGCTAAAGACTTGTTCTTTAGGTGAAAGCAAAATGGCATGTTTAGTTGAAGATATAATATTAAATAGCAAAAATCCAACAGTTGCACCTTATGCTAAAACAGGTGAATCTCTTTTAAGAGTTACAGCAAAGGGAGAGTCTGAAGATGAATGCCTAAAAATAATGACACCTACAATTGAAAAGATTCGCCAAAAATTAGGTATAAGCATTTATGGAGAAGATAACGATACAATTCAATCTGTTGTAGCTAAATTATTAATAGAAAGAAATTTATCAATTTCAATTGCTGAGTCATGTACAGGTGGAAAAATATCATCGATGCTTGTAGAAATTCCTGGGATTTCAAAGGTATTTTTAGAAGGAATTACAGTTTATTCAAATAGGGCAAAATTGAAAACACTAGGTGTAAAACCAGAAACTTTGGAAAAGTACGGGGCAGTTTCAGAAGAATGTGCGATAGAAATGGCTGAAGGAGTTGCAAAATATACTGGTAGTAATTTATCGATTTCAACAACTGGCATTGCAGGGCCTGATGGTGGTTCAAAAGACAAACCAGTTGGACTTGTTTACATTGGATTATACTTAAATGGTAAAACAAAGGTTTTTAATTTAAATTATTCAAGAAGCAGACTAGATGTAATTAATAGAACTTCAATGTTTGCATTAAATTGTCTTAGAGAAGAATTATTATTAAAATAAGGGCTAATATACTATGCCCTTATTTTAATTCTTTTATTTATTTTATGGGCTCATTTTTTTAACCTATATGCATATATATTATATGTTAATAATTAATGGAGACTAATATGAATTTTGGATATATAAGTGATAAAATTACAATAACTGTCGGAGACGATTTAATGCCACATTATAGGCTTAAGAATTCTCCTTTTACTACAACCTATGAGGTCATAAAATTAAGCGGATCTTCTCTTTCTTTAGAAGAACAGGAAAATTCTCGAAGGTTACACGAAAAGATGATGAAAAAAAGGGTTGATACCTTTTCAAATGGAATTGATGTATTTAAAAGGTTTGAATATATCGACATAGATAAACTGCAAAAACCACAGACAAGTTGGTCGTATTTTGACAAACCAAAGGAATTAGAGCTATTAAACTTAATTTCCTCAATAGAATCCATAGGAATTTTAAGCCCTTTAGTGGTAAAAATTAGAGAAAATGGGAAGTATGAAATAATTTCGGGAAATTCAAGATTTTTGGCTCTAAAAAATATATATGAGCAAAAAA
>JAVBPD010000112.1:0-4064 GCA_031549885.1 Clostridiaceae bacterium | reverse complement strand
TCTCTTATATTCTTTATTTGGATCTCTTTGCTTATTTGGAATTAAATGCTTTACTTCTTCCCAAAATTCTTCTGTTATTTCCCATGATTTTTCTTGTTTCATCACACATACCCCAATGATTTTTTATTTCAATTTTATCATCTTTTCTTACTACTTGTACAGTTTTAATTAGGGATAAGCTCTAAGCATGAAGGGAAGCCGTACAAGAATTTCAACACATCTCATGTTAAGGTTAAACTAAATTTTAATATTTATGTTGACATATGGTACCATAATTTCAACACATCTCATGTTAAGGTTAAACCAGGAAAAATTGGAAATAAAGTGTTGCATTATAAATTTCAACACATCTCATGTTAAGGTTAAACATATTTTCTTTCAATTCATTAAATTGTTCTTTCGATTTCAACACATCTCATGTTAAGGTTAAACTCATATTAAAAAAAGGAATTCCATTTTGTGTTGACAATTTCAACACATCTCATGTTAAGGTTAAACACTTGTTCTCATATAAGGCGGTTCAGTTCTATTAATATTTCAACACATCTCATGTTAAGGTTAAACAAGTGAGGGGTTGAGCGATGTTGAAGTAAATTTAAATTTCAACACATCTCATGTTAAGGTTAAACACTTTCAAGGGTATTACTTTGACGACTCTATGGCAAAATTTCAACACATCTCATGTTAAGGTTAAACAATTAGATGAATATGAATTAATAGAAGATATAATATTTCAACACATCTCATGTTAAGGTTAAACGTGCCAAGCTGTATCCTCATCTCTTATTAATTGCAATTTCAACACATCTCATGTTAAGGTTAAACTCCGTAAGAGGAGTGAAAAAATGCAAGAAATATTAAATTTCAACACATCTCATGTTAAGGTTAAACAATACACCCTATTTTTGATATGTTTACACCCTATTTTATTTCAACACATCTCATGTTAAGGTTAAACCGAAATAGAATTTATTAAATCAGGATAATAAGATGTAATTTCAACACATCTCATGTTAAGGTTAAACTTTCATCATCGTAGGCTTGTTTGTTATTGTAGAGGATTTCAACACATCTCATGTTAAGGTTAAACCCATAGCAATTAAGCCATTTCTCAATTCCACCAATTCAATAGAATCCTTGGTATAACTCAATTATACAGTTTTTTTACCAGCCACAAGTTTATTTTTATCTCTTACATAATCATACCATTGCAGCCAAGTATTTTCAATGCTTTTATCCACTTATCCTATAAAACAGGTTGGGAAAAATTCTATATAAACTTATCCGAATCAAATTTCTCTCCATCAAATTTACCACCTTCAAAATACTGATCGCCCTTTCCAAAATAAAAAATATCTCCAATCACATCTTCATAAGGAAAATTATTATTATAGACTACATAAGTAAAATACTCCATCTTAGCCTGTATTTTGCTTAACTCAACCCTCTTTTTAGCATAAGACATTTTACTATCTTTTAAAACGCTTTTATACTCATTCCAAACTTCCCCACCTGAAAATTTGGGAAGACCATCTATAAAAACATCCCTATCAAAGAAAACATAGTATTTAACTATATCATCATTTATAAGTTCCATATGTTTTTTAATACCATCAAAATCCAAATTATTAAGGTACTGTTTAATAGTCATATTAAGACCATTAAAATTCCCTTTATTCTTATAATTTTTTAAAGTTTTAAAAATATAATCAGAATAGTATTTATTAAAGTCTTTATTGATAAAAAGCTCTTGCATTTCTTCATTAATTAAACTATATTGATTCTCACACCTTCTATCATTCTTGATAGGATTTTTATCTCCTATATCAAAAAAATAAACAGTTCCAAAGCTTCTTTTAAAAGACCTATTAATTCTACCACTAAACTGCTCCTCAGCATCTAAAATGGATAAATTCTTAAAGCCAATATGAAAATCCACATCTATTCCAGCTTCTATAATTTGAGTTGCAACAAGTATTATATTTTTTTCTCGTTTCTTATCCTTAATTTTATTTATTATTCGCTTTCTTTCATAAGTATTATCATCACCAGTAAAAAGGATCACTTCTTTATTTAAATCAAGATTTTTCAACCTTTTATAAAATTCACGAGCTGATCTTCTTGTAATAAATTCAATTAAAATATCTACCTTTTCATTACCATACTCCTCCTTAATTAATTTTTCTATAGAACAAAAAACCTCTTCCTTTCCATTAACCTCTAAAAGAGAGAAGTCAGGTTTTACCCTATCTTTAAATAATGGATTTTTAAAATACTTTTCTCTATCTCTTATAAGAATTTGAGAACTTATTTTAATCTTTAAAAGCTCATCTAATTTAGGCAAAGTTGCAGACATTATTATTATTTTAAGATTTAAAACTTTAGCATACTTCTCTAAAAACCCTATTATCTCAATCCATATGTCATTTTTATAACTTTGAATTTCATCTAAAACTATTATGCTATTTGCAAGGTGTATTAGTGGAAAAACAGATTCTCTAGATGTTCCAAATAATATATTAAAAAAGCTTACATGAGTGGTTAAAACAATAGGATAATGTAAAAACTCTCTATCAAGGAGCATTTCTTCATAATTTATGGATTTATTTCCGTTTAATATTTTATTATCTTCATTTTTGTCTATGTATTTTATAGGAGTCACTGAATTAATAACAGCTACATCTTTTTCTATACTTTCGCCAAAACATCTTAAAATTGAATCCTTTGTTTGCTCAACTAATGTATTAAATGGAAATACATAAAAAATTTTCTTGATATTTTTATCTTTTTCTAAAGCTTTTAAACATAAATTAATAGAAGTTATAGTCTTTCCAGATCCTGTAGGTGCCTCTAGATAAAATATATTATTGTTAAAGTTTCCCAAAAAATTCTTTTGAGCTTCTAAAAACATCTCACATCTTAAATCATCAATATTTTTTTCTTTTTCATCAGTATAATTTTCAATATTTTTATATTCTTTAGTCTTTTTAAATTCATTTAAAAGCTTTTCTGTTTCAATAGTATTGCCAAAATTCTTTACCTCTTGCATATTCATAAATTCATATGTTGAATAAAAATCACATGCAACAAGTAGCGAAAATAAAAGCTTTGAGTATATGTAATAATAAATATTTTCATCCCATTCTTTTTCTACTAATTGGTCATTGTTCCACAGAAATTTTAATACATTTTTACAATCTACCTTATTCCATAAAAATGAATTATTAATATTTTTTTCATTTAAATCAAATTTTTTATTTAAATATCTTAATAAATCTTTTCCTCTTAAACTATTTATCTTGTCTATCTCATCTAAAATTTTCTCTTTAAATTTTATAAACTCTTCTAAATACCCATGGTGTTTAGCAATTAAATAACTGTTTATGTACATAAATAAAAACAATTCATAAGTTTCTTTAGGTTCATCTGTATGAGATTTATAAAATTCATAAATTTTAGGTAAATAATAATCAATATATAAGCAAGACGAAAAAAGTGAATGTTTTGCTTCTTCAAAGCCTTTTATTTTATCTATGGTTTTATTTTGCATTCTATAATGCTGGAAATTTGGATTTATTTTTCCAAAATCATGGAAAGGTATTGTATTTACTAACATATCATTCCAAATTTTCTTAAAATCATCTGAATAATCTTTTATCAAACTATTTTCTAAATTTTCAAAGATATCTTTTAAATTATTTTCGTTTATAATCTTTATAAAATATTTATAAGCTAAATTTATATGATCTTCTAAATGTTCTTGCCTTGAATCTTTAACATGAGCATATAAATTATTCAAGTTTTTTATATAATTAAAATACTCCATTTTTATCCTCCAAAAATACATAGAGGGCATTACCCTCTATTAAAACAGAAATAAGTTTTTGTCATTATTTAAACATCTTTTTACCATGGCATCACCAGTTTGCTGAAGTGATCCATTGGTAAAAACAAATTTTTCTTTTATATAGTGGTTGGTTTCTAAAGACATTTCTATAGGCAAAATCTCTTCATATTTCCAAATGGTATCCGCTTCAAGATCTAAATGCATATCATCTTTTATT
>JAVBPD010000036.1:0-20682 GCA_031549885.1 Clostridiaceae bacterium | reverse complement strand
TGAAAACTCTATCTTTAAGTTTTAAATCTTTCTTGATTTGCCCACAGCAGGAACATGTCTTACTTGATGGATAAAACCTATCAGCTTTTACAAATTCAATACCATTGAATTCACTTTTATATTCTAAAATTTGAATAAATTTATTAAAGCATTGCTCTTGTATAGCCTTTGATAGATGTTTATTTTTCATTAAGCCTTTTACGTTCAAATCTTCAACAACTATTTTACTTGGCTTGGTTTTCACTATAGTATTGGTTGTTTGATGAATATGATTCAAACGTATATTTGAAAGTCTTCTTTGAGTGAGTTTTATCTCTTTTTCAAGTTTTTTTATGTTATTAGTCTTAGTAAATTTATAACGGTTTTCACCTTCCTTTCCTATTGGAATTTTATTTTTTTCGTATTTTCTTGAAACTTGTCTTTGTTTTCGTCTTAACTTCTTCTTAAGTTTTTTTACTTCTTTGGTTTTGTTTATATTTTTAAAGGGCTTATCTATATTGCTAACTATAGCTAGATCTTTTATACCTAGATCAACGCCTATTGATACATCTGTATTTTCGACAATTGACGCTACTTCTTCTACTCCAACGGATATATACCAATATTTCCCGTCATGGCTAATCCGTGGATTACTATATTTAATATCTGTTGGTATTCTGTTTGTCTCAGCGAGTTTTACCCATCCAACCTTTTCAACTAATATGGTATCTTCTTTCACTTGTAGTTTATCTGTGTCATTATAAAATGATATTTTTGATTTTTTTCTACTTTTGAATCTTGGAAAATCTTCAAAATTTCTAAAG
The DNA here is from genome assembly GCA_031549885.1 of Clostridiaceae bacterium. Taxonomy (GTDB): domain Bacteria; phylum Bacillota; class Clostridia; order Clostridiales; family Clostridiaceae; genus WQUF01. Next base: position 19,879 of record JAVBPD010000036.1, on the reverse strand, counting down.
GTTAAAGGTTTTTTGCTTTTGATTGCTGACTTTTTATACCTGTATCCATGTTTTTTACTTTCTGCATGGAACCTATCTATGGCTAAACAACAATCTTTCACAGCTTGTTTACTGATATTATTACTAACTTCATAAAGCCATTCATATTCTTTAGTTTGTTTTAATTCAGTCAGTTCTTTTCGCAATACACCATCACAAATTTTATTTAACTTTCCTGTTTTTTCAAAATGTTCAATCTGTCTATTTAAAGTCCAATTGAAAATATATCTTGCGGTACCTGATGATTTCCAAAGTTGTTTTTCTTGTTCAGCATCAGGTAATAGTCTAACTTTCTTCGCTAATATCATTCTCTAACAACTCCTTAATCATCTTTTTTGCTTTATTAGCTCTTTTACCTTGTAGTCCACAACTTAAAACAGTAATAATTTGAATTAAGTCTTCTACTAATTCTTGCTCTTCTGTTTTTTCAGTGTTATCTATAACTTCAATGATAGTTCCGTATTTGGTACATAGATTTTCTATGAGTTCAAAGCCAAATCGTACTAATCTATCTTTGTATAGAATTACTATCTTTTCAACTTCTGAATTAGTTATCATATTTATCAACTGATTCAAGCCTTTTTTATTGTAATTAATTCCACTGCCTATATCAGATATCACTTCAAAAGAATATCCTTTGGCAATCATATACGATTTAACATTCTCAAGCTGACGTTCCAAATCATCTTTTTGCTTATTCGAACTAACTCTACAATATCCAATTATTTTTTTATCCTTTTGAATAGAGTATATGTGAAGTACTTGATTGACTTGTTCTTCGGAATAATAACGATGCCCTCCTTCTGTCACATGATGCGGTTTCAATTTTCCTTCGCTATCCCATAATCTTAGGGTTTGGATACTTTTACCTACAGCTTTTGAAAATTGACCAATTGTATAGTATTTCATGTTATCACCTCATATACATGATAATATAAAATTGATAATTTTTAAATAGAATTTAGTATATTTTATTAGTTATTTTCACACTGTTGTTACGCCTCCATTCACTTTACAATCTGTATAAAGATCAATAAAATCCATACTTATGCACAGCTTCTGTCATTGCAATAACGTTTTCAACTTTTGCAGGCCCAATAGCATTGAATGGAAGAGTAAAGATAAAGCCACTTGCATTTTTCATTTCTTCAACTAAAGATTTAACATGTGTATCTACCTCTTCTTGAGTGCCACCTATTAAAAGTGCTGGTGAAATACCACCTGCAATACACATATGATTACCAATGATTTCTTTAGCTTTTATTGGACTTGTTCTATCAAACCAAGCAATAGCTTTTCCCTTAGGCAATTCAAGCAATGTATCTAAAAGGTGATCGTATGTACCTTGCAAGGATAGAAGTGGTATGAAGTCTGCTTTGATGAGCTCTTCACAAATGTACTTGAGGTATGGCCAATGAAATTCCTTGAACTGTTTTTTTGATAGAAAACTATTATACCACACTGGGCAAAAAACTCTTCGTGATCCTGTGAGTTTATATGATATCTCGCCAGTAGCTTTTCCCACAGCAACTAGTACTGGTGTTAAGATTTCACAAAATTTTTTTACTTTTTCTGGCATGCGGTGAATATCTAATAATACTTTGTCAAAGTTTCTAAGAAATGCTCCAAGAACATCAAGAGGATTGGGATTTAGTGCCATATACCAAGGAGGGCAATTTGCTTCCTTCATATCTTTAGTAAATTGTTGTACATCGCTTAAAGCTGTGTTTAATTTCATCCCGAGATTTACAAGTGCTGATGTAGCTTCGCTGCTGCCAGGTTTACTTAAAGAGTTATATACCCTAGGTACTACTTTTGTATTGAGAAATTCGAAAGGATCTTCTATAAATTCATCATATTCATCATCATTCATTACAGGGTTTTTTATTCTAAATTGAGATTCAACATTAATGGATAGTTCTCTACCAGGGTGTAAGGAATAATTATCTTTAAGTATATCATGTGAAAAACCACCACCAAGTACAGATGCCACTGCTATATTGATTGCTGTAGAAGGATCATGTCCTGCAAGAGCAAGTCCAAGCGTAACTGATTCAAATGAACGGAGCATACAAGCAGCATCCCAATTGAAGTCATGAGCAAATTTTATTGCAGCTTTCTTATATTTGTCATTATCATAGTACATCTCTTCATAAGTAATATGTGAATACTTTGCAGGAAAATAAAGAGTGGCAATGCCAATAGGTACCCTATCGACTTTTTCTAGTCTAACGCATTTGTTAAGTCTTTCTTGCTTTTCATCATAGCTGCTAGCGTTAATAGTCTTCATAAATTTCCCCTCATTTCTACATAATATTTTTAATTAGTTTTTTATTATATATATCATATATCTTTAAAGGATTAATTTATTATTGTATTTTAAACATAAAACCATTATTTTATGTAGATATATATAATATTATACTATGTTGTATAAATATATGTCAATTTTGAGAGTTAAAAAAAAGCACTAAAATCATTATCTATAGAAGATAAGATTTTTATGCCTTTTAAATTTTAAGTTTAATTAATATAATAACTTAACTGTATGCTCATAAACCATTTCAGGTGTTACATCATTTCTTTCTGCAACGTTTGATTTAATTGCAGCTTCAGCAACTGCCTTTGCCACGTGAGGCGCAATTCTATTATCAAAAGCATCTGGTATTACATAATCTGGATTTAATTCATCTTCTTTAATGATGCTTGCTATAGCAAAAGATGCTGCTATTTTCATATCATAATTAATATCTCTTGCTCTTACATCAAGTGCGCCCCTAAATATTCCAGGAAAGGCTAAAACATTATTAACTTGGTTTGCCATATCTGAGCGACCGGTGCACACTATTTTTGCTCCAGCAATCTTTGCATCTTCTGGCATTATTTCAGGAGTAGGATTTGCAAGTGCAAGTATAATAGAATCCTTTTTCATGGATTTTACCATTTCTTTAGTTACGCAATTTCCTACAGAAACTCCAATAAACACATCTGCACCCTTTATCACATCTTTTAAAAGGCCGCTTTCTTTTTTAAGATTTGTGACTTTTGCAATTTCTTCTTTATAAATATTGTTGCAATTAGGGCTGCCTGTATAAATTGCTCCTTTAGTATCGCATAGTATCATATCTTTAACACCCATTGCAATTAGAAGTTTTGCAATGGCAATACCTGCAGCGCCAGAACCATTTATGATTATTTTAATACTTGAAAAATCTTTTTTTACAATTTTTAATGCATTGATTAAACAAGCTACTGATACAACGGCAGTTCCATGTTGGTCGTCATGAAAGATTGGGATTTTGCTCACTTTTTTAAGCTTTTCTTCAATCTCAAAGCATTGAGGAGCCTTTATGTCCTCAAGATTAATGCCTCCAAAGGAAGATTCTATCATTGAAACAGTTTCAACTATTTTATCAATATCGTTTGAATCAACACAAATTGGAAAAGCATCAACTCCACCGAATTTTTTAAATAAAACAGATTTTCCTTCCATTACAGGAAGGCTTGAAGCTGCACCAAGATCACCAAGGCCAAGTACAGCAGTTCCATTTGATACAACTGCTACAATGTTACCTTTAGATGTGTAATCATATATAAAATTATAGTCTTTTTTAATTTCAAGGCAAGGTTCAGCAACTCCAGGAGAATAAGCAAGCGTTAAATCCTCTTTTGAATTAAGAGGAGTTTTGCATGCAACAGCAAGTTTACCTTGGTTTTTTTTATGATATTCTAAAGCGTCTTCTTTACTAAACAATTAAATCCCTCTCTTTTATTTTCCAGGTATGCCTGGTTCTGTCATTTTATATGGGTCAAGCACTTTAATGAGTTCCTCTTCAGTCATTATATTTTTTTCTAGAATAAGTTCTTTTACAGACCTTCCAGTATTAAGAGCTTCCTTTGCAATATTTGCAGCATTTTTATAACCAATGTAAGGGCAAATAGCTGTGACAACTCCAATACTATTATCCACCATTTCCTTGCATCTTTCTTTGTTTGCAGTAATTCCAACGATGCAATTGTTAGTAAAAGTATCTATACCATTAGTAAGTGTATCTAAAGATTGAAATAAATTAAAAAATATTATTGGTTCAAAAGCATTTAATTCCAGCTGTCCTGCTTCAACAGCTAAAGTTATTGTAAGATCATTTCCTATTATATTAAATGCAATTTCATTTATTACTTCTGGTATAACTGGATTTACCTTTCCTGGCATTATAGACGAGCCATTTTGCATAGCAGGAAGATTGATTTCATTTAATCCAGCTCTTGGACCAGAAGACATCAATCTTAAATCATTAGCTATTTTAGATAGGTTAACGGCGCAGGTTTTAAGTGATCCTGATATTTCTAGGAATGAATCTAAATTTTGAGTTCCATCTATTAAATTGTTGTCGCTAAGAAGCTCTATGCCAGTTATTTTTGAAAGGCATGGAATTATATTCTCTGTATATTTTATATCGGCATTGATACCAGTTCCTATAGCTGTGCCTCCAATATTTACTGATTCCATGTTTTTAAGAACCTTCTTTAATCTGTTTAAATCTCTTTGCACAACTATGCTGTAAGCACTAAATTCTTGACCAAGTCTAATTGGTACTGCATCTTGAAGTTGAGTTCTTCCCATTTTAATTACATCATCAAGCTCTTGTGATTTATTTAAAAGCGCTCTATCAAGTTTAGATAACTTTTCAATAACTTTTTTTAAAAGCTTTATTGCAGTTATCTTTCCAGCTGTAGGTATAACATCATTGGTTGATTGGCTACAATTTACATCGTCATTTGGGTGTACAATAGAATAGTCTCCTAGTTTTCCATTTAAAAGTTCAATGGCTCTGTTTGCAATGACTTCATTTGCATTCATATTCATAGAAGTACCTGCACCGCCTTGAATTGGATCTACTATAAATTCATCTAAAAATTTTCCACTTAAAATCTCATCACAGGCTTTAACAATGACATCTTTAATATTTTCATTAATAAGTCCTATGTCACAATTGACAATTGCTGCAGCTTTTTTAACTTGAGCTAAGCTTTTAATGAATTCTTCATGCAATTTAAAACCAGTTATTTTAAAATTTTCATATCCTCTTAAAGATTGTACTCCATAATAAGCATTAAGAGGGATTTTTTTAGATCCTATTGAATCTGACTCAATTCTAAAGTCCATAAATTATATTACCTCCATTTTAATGGTAATACATATTATTTTATACAATATGCAAACCTTTATTCAAATCAATTATTAGTAATTGAACTTAGAAATATTATTTGACTAAAAAACAATTATATATAATTAAAATACTTTTATCAAGGAATTTATTGGCTACATAATGGTTATTTTAGATTATAATAGAGATAATAAATTATTTGGCTCGTTTTCATCTAGTTCTACAAAAAAAAGATTGATATCTCTTTCCCTTGAAAGTTTAAAGAATTCTTCCATAAAGATTCCCATTTTATTGACATATGCACATGAATAATAATCTTTTTCATTTATTATTTCTCCACCATAACTATTTGAAGAGCGAGATTTTGTAATTCCACAATTAGAGCTTCCCTTTACTCCAACTACATATTTTATTTCAAAACCATTATTAATATAATTTGAAACTTCATCTAAAATTGGATTTATAAGTTTAATACAATGCTCTCTATATGCATTATTATTATATTGTTCTCTAGACATGCTCCATCTTTTAATTCCTAAATATAAATTTTCTGGGCAGGGTAATTGGATTATGCCATAATTTTTCTTCATTAAATTTTGAAATATATCTTTAAATATACCCTCATTTTCATAAAAAACTTCTACTTTAGAATAACTATTTAAAATGCAATGGCTTAGCAATATCATCTTTTTATTTATACTATTATACATAATTCACCTTTTTAAATTATATTTGTTCTTATTATACTACAGATTTTTTTAATAATGTATGTGAGAAAAATTAGACTTAGACATTCTTTGCTAATTAATTTTCATATTTTTAAAAATATGTGCATTTGAAAAAAATTATTTAATGTAAATTTAAATATAATATACATAAATTTTACTCGAAAATAAAGTTGAAACATAAATTTTAACTTAAATTTTTAATTAATTTAATTTAAACCTTTCACTAAAATTTAAAATGTTATATAATAATTTATAATTATAATTTTTACAGTTAGGGGAAATATGAATGCCTCAAATAGAGATTTATAAAAAACCTAAAAAAATGACATTTATGAACATTACAATAATAATAATTTTTTCTTTAATAATTTTACTTGCAGCTTTATTGTGGTTTGCTGGAGATTACTTTTATGATTATTCTATTAAGACTAAACCATATGAAGAAAGAATTGCAAATAAAGATAACATCCCCAAAATAGAAAATGGCAATGGTATTACATTAGAGATAACTTCTAGAGATGGTTTAAAATTAGTTGCTTACGAATTCGATAATGATTTAGCTAATAGCCGATGGGCAATAGTTGTGCATGGATACAAAAGTTCAGCAAAATATATGGAAAAATACATAAATAATTTCTATAAGTTGGGATATAATGTGCTAGCTCTTGATTTAAGAGGTCATGGTGCTAGTGAAGGCGATTATATTGGAATGGGATTTATTGACAGATTAGATGTTTTAGACTGGGTACAGGAGATTATTAATAAAGATAAAAATGCAGAGATAACTCTATATGGGCTTTCAATGGGTGCAGCTACAGTTATGATGGTATCAGGAGAAGAGGATGTGCCTTTAAATATTAAATGTATAATAGAAGATTGTGGATATACTTCAGCTTATGATGAGTTTTCGTATAAAATGAAGCAAGAATTTGGGCTTCCTAAATTTCCATTTTTAAATGCTGCAGATATGATGACAAAGATTAGAGCAGATTATACTTTTGAAGAAGCCTCTGCCTTTAAAGCTGTTGGAATTAGTAAAACTCCAATTTTATTTATTCATGGAGATAAAGATGATTATGTGCCCTATGATAATCTACAAAAATTATATGATAATGCATCTTGTGAAAAAGAGATGCTCTCAGTTATAGGAGCAGGCCATGCTGAATCAGAGGAAGTTGCAGGAGATGAATATTGGAATAGGATTAAATTATTTATAGATAAGTATATGGGGAAAACAATATAGGGGCTTAATGTTAAGTCCCTATATGGAATTTGTAATTCTTATTTTGCAATCTACAAATACTTTCTTTTCATAATCTTCATTTTTTACTATTTTATTGAGAATTTTAGCAGCTTCATATCCTTTTTTAAAGTTATCTTGTACAATTGTAGAAATTTTTGGACTTGTATATTTTGTAATCATTAAACCGTCAAATCCAAATAATGCTATATCATTTGGAATTTTAAGTTTGTTTTCTGAAATTTCATATAATGCTCCTAAAGCCATCATATCGCTAGAACAAAAAATTCCATCCACATTTTCTGATATAAGTTCTTTAGTTTTTATTATTGCTTCATTAAACTCAAAGTTTGCACATTTTATTAATTTATCATTAATTTCAATGCTATGTTCCTTTAAAGCATTTTTATAACCTTGTAACCTTTGAAGGCTAACATAAGCAAATTCATGGCCATTGATCATTCCTATTTTCTTATAGCCTCTATTTATCATTTCATTTATAGCGTGATGTGCATAATATTCATCGTTTATCAGCACGCTTGCTTTATTTTTACCTTCAATTAAAGTATCTATTGTAACACATGGAAAATCAGAGTTTACGATTTCTAAAAATCTCTCATCATCAAACCTTGCACCTATGAATATTATTCCATTTATTATCCTTGATTTACAATACTCCAGATAAGATTCTTTATTTTTTTGAGAGACAAAAAAGGGAACTATTTCATAATTAATGCTTTCAGCATAATTGTAAATACCATTTAGCACAGTCATAAGTATATTATCATTATCGCTTTTATAGCACTCAAATCCATAAATAATAACAGATATTTGATTGCTTTTTTGCATAACAAGCCTTTTTGCATTTATATTTTTTACATAACCTAATTCTTGTGCAACTTTGCGAACTTTGATTTTTGTAGAAGTACTAACGTCGTCGCAGTCATTTAGTGCTCTTGAAACTTGGGTAACAGATAATTCGCATGTTTTAGCTATGTCTTTTAAAGTGGTCATGATCATAACCTCCAATAGGCTTATACTTAAATTTAAGAATACTAGCAAAACTATGCTTAGTCAAGTTAAAAGATATTATTTTTCCCCTCCAAGCCTTATGCCTTTCATAAAATATTTGTTTAATATTATATAAAGGAATATTATAGGCAATATGCTCATTACTGAAGCTGCCATAGTGTAATTCCACTGCGTTGCATATCTTCCTTGAAATGTTTGAAGCCCCAAAGTAAGGGTGTATTTTGCTGGATCCTTTAAGTATAGCATTGGAAGCTGGAAGTTATTCCACATGGCTAAAAACACAAATATTCCTTGAGTGGATACGGATGGAAGTGCTATTGGAAGCGCAATTCTTAAAAAAATTTGGAATCTTCCAAGCCCATCAATTGCGGCAGCTTCTTCCACAGACTTTGGAAAATTTAAAAAAAATTGCCTCATCATAAATATATAAGTTGCATTTGCAGCCATAGGCAGAATAATTGAAGGCAAGTGATTTAATAGCCCTAATTTGGATATGATTAAAAAATTTGGAATGAGAAGTACCTGACCTGGCACCATTATTAAAGCTAAAATTAAGTAAAATATAAAATTTCTTCCTGGGAATTCTAAGCGAGCTAGTGCATAACCTGCAAGTGAGTTAAACAATATATTTATAAATGTTCCAATTGTGGCAACAATAACTGAATTTATGACCCAATTCATAAAATTTTTATCCCTTGTAAATATATATATATAATTATCTGAAGTGAAATTTTTAGAAAACAAGCTAAAACTGCCACTTACTATTTCTGCATAAGGTTTAAAAGATGCAGATATGGCCCAAAGAAATGGGTACAGCGTAATGATGGAGTATATTATTAAAAATCCATAAAGTAGTATTTTTGATAAATTAAGATTTTTCATTAGGATGCCTCACCTCCTTGACCTTGCCATCTTTTGGTAACTAAAGAAAAGGCGAAAATTATAAAAGCTAAAGCAACAGCAATTGCAGCTGCGTATCCCATGGTGCCAGATGTTGTAAAAGCATATTGATAAATGAGAAGTGTGACAGTTAGCGTTGAATTTGCAGGTCCTCCACTTCCATTTGAAAGTATATAAGCTTGATCAAAGATTTGAAAACATCCAATGAGTCCTGTTAAAAATACAAATAATGTAATAGGAGCTATAATTGGCACAACTATATATATAAATTTGCTAAAACCATTTGCACCATCGATTGAAGCAGCTTCATATATTTCATTTGATATATCCTTTAGGCCTGCTATATAAATAGTTGAATACATGGGAATTGTTGACCAGATGTTCATTACCATAATGACTTTCAGTGCAAATTTTGTATCAGTTAAAAAGCTTATAGGTTCTTTAATAAGATATAAATTTAATAAAATTTGATTTAAAGGTCCAGTTACGCTAAATAAAAACATGAATATTATTGTAAGTGCTGCAGAAGAAGTTAAGGTTGGCAGAAAGAAAATAGTTCTAAACACCACAGGAAATTTTATTTTTGCATTTAATGCCATAGCTATTAATAAAGCTAGGATAGTTTGAATTGGTACAACTACAATTACATATTTAAAGGTGTTTTTAAGGGATATTTGAAATCTAGAATCAGAAAATAATTTAAAATAATTATCAAGCCCAATAAATTTCATCTGTCCATTTAAAGTGTTGTATTTTGTAAAAGATAGAAACAGTATAAAGGATGTAGATAAAATGGTGAAAATTAAAAATATTATAAGCGCTGGGGATAAGAAAAGATACCCTTGCAATCCTTCACGTCTTTTATTAATCATCGCAAGCCCTCCTATGAAATTATATTCTTAGGTTTATTTTATTAAATTTTCAATATCGCCATTAGCAGTTTTAGCAGCTTCTTTCATAGCATCTTCTGCAGTCATTTCGCCAGTGCAAACCTTTGGAAACCAGTTGTTAAATTCTCTATTTATTATTGAAAGGGTAACGCCGCTTTGCCATGGAATTGAATATTTTACTCCATTTATTATATTTGCTTGAATAGGATCGTTTTCAAGCGTCATATCTTTAGCTACACTTTCTCTTGAGGGTAAAACACCAGCACCGCTGCACCAAGTTTTCATATTTTCAGCATCGGTTAAATACATAATTAAATTAGCTGCAGCTTCTTTGTTTTTAGACTTTGAGAAAACAGAATAAGCAACTGTAAATGTTAAGGTACTGTTTTTGCCATTGTATGTGGGCATTTCTAGTGTTCCATATTTCACATTAGGAAAATTATTATTTAAATGACCAATCATCCAGTTTCCCTCTATTACAATAGCTGCTTTTTCTGTTCCTAATGAATCCCCAACCCAACTATTGCCTAATTCACTAGGAGTTTTTGCATAGTTTTCTTTATACAAATCTCCAAGGAATTGTACTGATTTTATTATATTGGCATCATCAAGATTACAAGTTCCATCTTCCTTATAAACATTTGAACCTGATGTCTGAATAATGCTCATTAAACGGGCAAGCTCTTGGTTAACCGACAAGGCTGTTACACCTTCTGGAAGCTTTTCTTGTAAATTTTTAAGGAAAGCTGGCCAATCTTCCAAAGCTTTAGGTATGTCTTGAGAGGTAAAACCTACACTTTTTAATAAAGTTTCATCATAAAAAACAGCAAGTGCTGAATAATCTTTAGGCAAGCCATATAATTTTGAATCAAATGAAAAAGCTGATGTTAAATTTGAATAGAAATCGCTTACATTTGCTTTATTTTTAATTTCATCTTGAATAGGTTCTAAAACTTCAGATTTTATGAGCTCAGGAGCAATGAACGCATCTACATAAAAAACATCAGGAGCAACCCCACCAGCGATATCAGCTTTAAGCTGAGTTTCATAATCAGTATATATTTTCTTTTCAACAGTTATATTGTATTTTTCATCAATATTTTTTAATACTGAATCAAGAGCTGCTTGTTCTTGATCATTTCCTTGCCATATACCTAAAGTGACAGTTTGCTTTTGAGAAGATGCTGGTGTATTTGCTACAGTGGCATTTGCAGCTGCTGAATCCTCAGCAGTTGTATTTGAAGATGTGCCTGTATTGTTACAAGAAGTAAAGAGGAGCGCAGCAGTCATAGAAAAAGCAAAAATACTTTTTAATCTTTTTAACATTTTAAACCTCCAAAATATTAAATATTTATTTCTAATTTATTTGTGAATTCATAATTATTTCCAAAGGATTGTACCTTTATTTTTTTACTGCCATTGTTTGAAATTTTCACAGCATTGTGATATATTTCAAAATTAAGAGTTTCTCCTAAGAATATATAATTGAATTTTAAGCTTTTCCAATGAATAGGAAGGCTTGGCTCAACAATTAATATGCCCTTATTTTGACTTATCCCACCAAAACCTAAAATTGCACAATTCCATATGCCACCTATGGAAGCTGCATGTATTCCTTGATTTGACGATTTCATATTTTGACCTAAATCAATTTCACAAGCTCTTTTAAATAATTCATAAGAAAGATCCATATGGTTCATTTTTTTTGCTAAAATGCTGTGAGTTGATAAACTGAGGGAAGAATCGTGCAAAGTCCTTTTTTCATAATAATCATAATTCTTTCTTATAACTTCTTTATCAAATTTTTTTTCAAGTAAAAGGAAGAGTAGCAAAATATCTGCTTGTTTAGAAACTTGAATTTGATTTATTTGATCTAAATTATAATCTTTAAAAATTTCGCCTACTTGCTTTGCATTTTTGTATTTTGTTAAATCTATATCCTTAAAGCTTAAATAAGTATCATCTTGAGGAATGATGAGATCTTTATTAGGTTTAGGCAGATAAACTTTATGAATTTTTTCTTTAATTTCACAAATTATATTTTCTAAACCAATTTCTTCTTGAAGTTTATTATAAGTTTTATAAAAGTGTTGCTTTATAAAGTTATAATAATTTAATGCAAGCTCCATATTATATTGAGCCATGTAATTTGTAAAAGCATTATTGTTTACATGTTCTTTGTACTCGTCAGGACCCATTACATCGTTTATCTCATATTGATCTTTTTCTTTGTTATACTGGAGCCTTGAGGACCAAAACTCTGCAGTTTCAAAAATTATTTGAAAGCCAAAGGTTAGCATAAATTCTAAATCAACTGTAGATTCATAGTACATTTTTATTGCATTTGCAACTATTGAGGTAATGTGTATTTCAACAAATCCGGATTCTATTTTTATAGGTTTACCTGTAATAATGTCAGCAGAACCCCATACTGGAGTGGTTTCGCTATGAGAAATCCAAGCTGATTCCCATGGATATTGAGCTCCTTTAAATCCATTAAGTTTAGCCTTTTTTCTTGCTCCATTTAATGAGAGGTATCTGTATTCAAGCAATCGCCTTGCTATTTCAGGTTTTTCATATAGGAAAAAGGGTATTAAGAAAACTTCGGTGTCCCAAAATACATGGCCCTTATAGCCCTCACCAGTTAATCCTTTTGCAGCAATACTCATGCGACTATCATCATATGGAGCCATAGAAGCTAAATGGTATATGCTAAACCTTAAAGCAAGCTCATCAAAATCATTTTTGCTATCTATTGTAACATTGCAATTTTTCCAATACTTTTTATGTAGGGCAGAAGCTGATTCATTAAATAAATGGTCAAAATTTTTATTCATAGATTTTATTTTGCTTAGGCATATAGATTTAATTTCATCCAAAGGAATGTCAATAAATTCTACATCACGTGAAGTATGTACTGTGGAAAATTTTTCAAATGTGAAGCATTTATCCTTTTTTACAATGGTCTCGTTATTCATGAATATCTTTCTTCTATTCATTTCAATTTGAGATTTTACCTTTTTTTTATTTGTTTTTAATGTGGTATGGAATATAAAGTGTATTTTTGACTCTGTAGTTGTAAATATAGATTCCATGCATTCATTATCATAAAGGCGCTTTGTACCTTCTGAAAAATGCTGTACTGATGAATTTGTCATTTGACCATCTATACCAGTATTAAATTCAAAATGGCAATCATCATCTAAAGGAGTAATGGATATTTTTTGAGCTATTAAATGCAAATTATCAAATGATACTACCCTTTGAAATTTTAAATTATAACGTTTACCATCGCTACTTAAAACATCTATTTCTCTAGATGATAAACCAGTTCTTAAGTTTAAGGTTCTTTGATAATTAATAAGCGTTAAGTCCTCAAGGCTTTGTCCATCTAAAATCATGTCAACACCAACGACGTCAGCAGCATTTGGAAGTTCAGTGACTTCGTTTTCATCAAATTTGTTAAAAGTTCCTGCTATAAAGCATCCTCTGGTTTGATTTACATATCTTTCCTCTAAAGAATTGCGAAGGCCTAAGTATCCATTTCCTTGAGCCATAATAGTTTCACATTTTCCTAAGTTTTGTTTATCTAATCTATCTTCACCAATTACAAAATTTTTATCTTCAGTTTGTCCTAAATTATAAATTATAGCCATAAACAACCTCATAAATCCGAAACGATACGGATAATTTTAATATTATACTATCTATTTTTTAATCAATAGTCAAGAGGTTTATAAGTAAAATAATTGATTAAAAATTATTTTATTATTAATTATTAATGTATAATAAATATAAGCGAATAGTTTTTTTGATTTTAAAAGTATTTATTAATTTAATGTAGAGTAGTTGAGGTGAAAGCATGGTAAAGGCTGATTTATGCACTGAAGTTAAAAACAAATTATTGAATTTAATAGAAAAAATGGATTTTAATGCAACAAAAAAACTTCCATCTGAAAAACAGTTAGCAGCAAAATTTCAAGTTAGCAGAAGCACAATAAGAACAGTACTTAGTACACTAGTAGATGAAGGTAAACTATTTCGAAGGCATGGCAGTGGCACTTTTGTAAATACTAGTGCATTTGAAATAAAGACTACTCTTTTTCCTCAAGTTTATTTTTCAGATATGATAATGAGAAGTGGTTATTTTCCTGAAATTGATTTAATAAGCGTAAGTTTTATGAAAGCATCTGAAACTGGTAAAGAAATAGTATTTAAAGGTGATACTGATATAGTAGAGTTTAAAAAAATATATAAAGCTGATGGTAAAATGTGCATTTACTGTGAAGATTATATGGAAAAAAGTGCTATTCATTCTAATGCTCATGAAAAAATTAAAAATGAGAATATTTCCATTTTTCAAGTAATTAATTTATATACAGATAAAACAGTGTCATGGGATACTCTAAAAATTGAAGCTACTGATAATTTAAGAACTAAAGATTTAATATCATTTGTAGAACCAAATGTTGTAAAGCCATTTTTGAAGATGGATAATCAAACCTTTGATATTCAAAATAATATAGTCTTTCAAGGTTTGTGTTATATTGATACAGATTTAATTAAGTTTCATCTATTCAGAGGTGTTTTTGGAGATGATACATTGCTTTCTAAGAATACTCCATAGATAGAAAATTTTTTGTGATTATTTAGTATAAGAATGGTATTTTACAAAAAAGACGTCCGACCTCTTTTAAATCTATTGAAATCGTATTTATAATATAGTAAAGTGTGATTATAAGTAATCTTTACTACATTATTATTTTTTTTGTGTCGATAATACCATTTGTTTATGCAAAAATAGTAATTAATATTATAAATTATAAAATTTAATTTAATATTAATTCGCATTGCAATTATATTTTGGAGGTGTGTGGATGAGGAAAGAAACCGTTATCATTAATTATGAACAAAAGGAAAGTAAACTATCTGATTTAAAGGATTATGAGGTAAAGCTATTGCAGCGTGTAATTGAGATTTGCAGGGAAGCAAGGGATAAAGGAAACCATCCTTTTGGATGTATTTTAACAGATTCAAATGGAAACATCCTTATGGAGCAAGGCAATGAAGAAGTTTCATTAAAAGGCGATTGTACTGCCCATGCAGAAACATTGCTTATGCGCAAGGCTTCACAAGTTTACTCTAAAGAAGAAATGGCCAAGTTCACCATGTATAGCTGTGGGGAGCCTTGTTCTATGTGTTCAGGGGCTATGTACTGGGGAAATCTTGGAAGGCTTGTATACATTGCAAGAGAAACTGAATTAAAAAAGATTACAGGGGATGATTTAAGAAATCCTACTTTAGATTTACCTTGTAGAGCTGTTTTCGCTCGTGGACAAAAAGAGATTGAAGTCTTAGGTCCATTTATAGAATTAGAACCAGATTTTTTTAAATGTCATGAAAATTATTGGAACCCAAATATAAAGGAGGAAAACTGATGAATTTTTATAAGAAATTTATATCATTAATTTTAGTAACTCTTCTTTTTATAAGCTTAGCATCAGGGTGTGCTAACTCTAATAATACATCTTCAAATGATTCTAAATCAACACAATATAAAGTAGCGCTTATTTTATCAGGTCCAATTAGCGATATGAGTTGGAATGCTACAGCTTATAATGGACTTAAAGAAATTGAAAAATTAGGTGCAAAAGTGTCTTATCAAGAAAATGTAGCAAACTCTTCTCTTGCTGATTCTATTAGCACATATGCTAATGATGGATACAACCTTATATTTCTTAGCACAAACTCTTATGAGGAAATAGGCTTACAAGTTGCTAAAGAATTTCCTAAAACTCAATTTATGATTATCAATGGTTCATATACAGGGGAAAACGTCGTTAGTTTTCAAATTGCTGATGAAGAACAAGGATTTATGATGGGAGCTATTGCGGCACTCGCTTCTAAAAGCAAAAAGGCAGGATTTGTTGGTGGCATGGAAATCACTCCTATTATTAATGGCATGAAAGGTTATGAAGCTGGTGTTAAGCATGTAGACGGATCTATAGAAGTTAATGCTACAATGACAGGTAGCTTTGATGATGTTAATAAGGCAAAAGAAACAGCAAAAGCAATGATTGATGTAGGTGTAGATTGTATATCGCCTATGGCAGATAATGCGAGCGTTGGAATTTTAGAAGCTGCAAAAGAAGGAAAAATATATGCTGTAGGTTCTGGAGAAAATCAAGAGAAAACTGCGCCAGATTCTGTTTTAATATCAGTAATAAAAGATACATCTATAGCATACAAAGTAGCCTATCAGCAATTTGTGGATAAAAAACTTAATGGACAAACTATTAAATTTGGTGCAAAAGATGGAGTTGTTTATTTAACAGATTGGTTTAAACCAGCTGACGGCATTGATGCTAGTGTTAAGACTAAAGTAAAGGATATATATAACGAACTTGTTTCTGGCAAGATAACCATTGATTTAAAATAGTTATTAGTTTCTGAAGATTGTGGAGGTTTTAGGATGAACCTTAAAAATTTAAAGATAGCATTAAATAAACTTTACTTTCCCATTATAGCCGTTTTTGCGGCTATGTTACTTGGAGCTATAGTGATGAAACTTTTAGACTTTGATCCTATGATTGCTTTTATGAGCATGTTTTCGGGAGCTCTTGGTAATCCAAATGCCATTTCAATTAGCATTAATAAAGCAATGCCAGTTATTATGACAGCTTTAAGTTATGGAATTGCTTATCGCTCTGGCATAATTAATCTTGGTGCTGAAGGACAGCTATATATTGGAACTTTAGTTGCAACGCTTGTTGGCACTAATTTTGCACAAATGCCATCAATACTACATATTTTACTTACTATTATTGCAGGATTTATAGGAGGAGCACTTTATGGGTCAATTGTGGCATTATTAAAGATAAGATTTAAAGCAAATGAGCTCATTACAACCATTATGCTTAATTATGTGGCTACAATTTTTGTAAGTTATATGATTGCAGGTCCAATAAAAGATACAACAGGTTCAAGCAATTTTCCACAATCTCGTCAAATTTTAGAAAGTGCAAGATTTTATAATGTTTTTAGTGGAACTAAGCTCCATGTTGGCATATTTGTTGTAATTGCAGCTCTTGTTTTCTACTATGTATTTTTGTATAAAACAAAAAAAGGATACGAAGTAAGGGTTATAGGTCTTAATTCAACTGCAGGAGAGTATGCTGGAATGAATATTTCAAGGAGCATGATTCTTGCCATGGTTTTAGCAGGGGGCATGGCAGGTCTTGGGGGAGTGATTGAATTATTAGGTGTTCAACCAAGGCTTATGGATGGTTTTTCAGTAAATTTTGGTTTTGATGGTATAGCTGTTGCGCTTTTAGGAGGAAATACAGCACTGGGAATTGGACTTTCAGGACTTTTATTTGGAATTTTAAAGAGCGGATCCAATAAGATGCAGATGATGACAGGGGCACCTATTGCAGTAATCTACATGATTCAAGGATTTATAATATTATTTATAATTGGCAGAAATCTTTTTAAATTTACAGGATTAAAAACAAAGCTCCTTAACTATAAAAATCAAAAAAACATAAGTCTGAAGGGGGAATAATGGATGGATTTAATAACAAGTTTTATATCTTCAGATATTAGAACTGCAACACCGCTTTTAATTGCAGGGCTTGGAGTTGTTTTTAGTGCAAGAGCTGGAATTGTAAACATTGGCATTGAAGGTTTTATGCTTTTAGGTGCACTTATGGGTGTTATTGGCTCATATCTTTGTGGTTCAGCATTTGTTGGCGCTCTCTTTGCCATGGCTTTTGTAATGATTTTATCCTCTGTATTTGCATTTTTTACAATAAATATTAAAGCTGACCAAACTGTTGTTGGTACAGCTATAAATATAATATCTATGGGACTTACTATTACTGTAAATCGTGTAATGTTTGGAACAAATACAGTTATACCTCAAATAAAAGTATTTACACCAGTTCCTATTCCTATTCTATCAAAAATTCCAGTTATAGGTCAGGCTCTATTTAATCACCCAATAATAACTTATATGGCCTTTTTAACTGTACCTATTGCTTGGTATATTATGAATAAAACTCATTATGGGTTAAAAATTAGAGCAGTTGGTGAGAATCCAAGAGCTTGTGATACTGTTGGTATTAATGTTTCAAAATTAAGATGGAGTTCAATATTAATAAGTGGGCTAATGTCGGGTTTAGCAGGAGCATTTGTATCCATGGGGCAATTGAGTTTTTTTGTTGAAAATATGATTGCAGGACGAGGTTTCATGGTTTTAGCAGTTATCGTATTTGGTAACTATTCGCCTCTTGGAGTGATGATTGCAGCACTTGTTTTTGGTGCAGGAGATGCAGTTATGTATAGATTGCAAGCAGCAAATACAGGGATACCTTATCAAATAAGCATGTTATTACCATATTTAATTACTATATTTGCAGTTTGTGGGTTTATTAAAAAATCCAAACCACCTGCTTCAAGCGGCATTGCTTATATTAGAGAATGAGGGTATAGCTATGGCATATTTAGAAATGAAGCAAATAACAAAACATTTTGGATCTCTTGTTGCAAATGAAAATGTGAATTTAACTGTAGAAAAAGGTGAGATTCATGCTCTTTTGGGGGAAAATGGAGCTGGTAAATCCACTCTTATGAATATACTTTATGGGATGTACAGTCAAACTGACGGTGAAATTTTTTTAAATGGAAAAAAAATTATGATTAAAGATTCTAAACATGCTATTGATGAGGGTATTGGAATGGTACATCAGCACTTTATGCTCATACCTTCTCTTAGTGTTATTGAAAATGTAGTGCTTGGCTTTCAAAAGTATAGCAAAATTTCTTTAAATCTTGCTGAGACTTCTAAGCATTTTACAAATATGGCAGCTAAATTTGGAATGGAAATTTCACCTTGGGAAATTGTTGAGAACCTTTCTATTGGAGAGCAACAAAGGCTTGAGATTTTAAAAGCGCTTTTTAGAAATGTAGAACTTTTAATTTTAGATGAACCAACAGCTATTTTAACACCTCAAGAAACCAATAAGCTCTTTAAGCTTTTAAAAGATCTATCAAATAACAGCATGCTTACCATTATATTTATAACTCATAAGCTTGCTGAAGTAATGGAAATTTGTGATTCTTGTACAGTTCTAAGGCAAGGCAAAGTAGTAGCTAGTTTAAAAGTTGATGAGATAAAATCTAAAGAGCAATTAGCTTCTCTCATGGTTGGTAAAGAGGTGGATTTAGAAATTCATAAAGAGCCTGCAAGACCAAAAGATACAATTCTATCAGTTAACAATATAAGCTATACAGATAAAAATAACATTATGAGGTTAATTGATGTGAGCTTTTTTGTTCGCAGAGGGGAAATATTAGGCATTTGTGGAGTAGATGGCAATGGTCAATCTGAACTAATTAAATGCATCACTGGGCTTTTAAGCGCTCAAACAGGTCAAGTTATTATAAATGGTTCCGATGTTACAAATAGCAAACCAAAGGATATATTAAAGCATAAGATTGGTCATATTCCTGAGGATAGACATAAAATGGGCATGATAAAGGAAATGACTGTAAATGAAAATTTAATACTTATGAGCTATGACTCAAAAGAAAATTGCAAATATGGTTTTCTTAAACTAAAAGAAATTTCAATTCATAATGAAGAGTTATGTAAAAAATATGAGGTTAAAACTCCAAGCATTTACGAAATTGCATCTAAGAGCTTATCCCTAATTAAAACTGTACAAGTAGTAAGAAAAAATGATAAAATTGAAATAAAAAATCATTGGGGTATGTGTGATGAAACAAGAAAAATCATGGGAAATAACAGAAGAATTTTGGGAAGAAGTAAAGCATTTAATTCCAAATAAGCAAAGAGATCCAAATAAAGAATATAAGAGA